>NZ_BAAAKJ010000260.1:15477-22372 GCF_039527695.1 Kitasatospora putterlickiae | reverse complement strand
CCGTGGCCGGTGCACGGCCACGGCAATCGCGCGGTGAGGGGGGAGGCTAGGAGCGCCTGTCCGACCAGAATCGCACCGGCGACGGGTCTTCGAAGTCCTTGCTGCCCCATTCCCTGCGCGCGAGCTTCCGGAATAGGCCGCCGACCGGGGACTCCGTGGACAGGAATTCGTCGATGCGCCGCTCGCGCACCGCGGCCTGCATGTCCAGGTACCCCTCGATGAACGGGCCCTCGTCGAAAGCCGCGGCGGAGGGCCGTCCGAGCGGACGCGACCCCTTGGCCATGCGGGAGATCTGGGCCTTGTCCAGGTTCGCCCCGAGGAGGCCGGCGAACCGGTCGGCGGCGACGAGGCCCATCGCGTACGAGCTCCACCCGGCCTGGGTGGCCAGCCGCCGGGCGTCGACCGTCCCGCTGAGGATCCAGTTCGCGATCTCGTGGGCGAGGATGCCGAAGGAGTACTGCGTGGGCGGATTGAAGACGTCCCGCTGGTCCGCCATGTTCGTGCACACCGTGACGCAGAAGGGCTCGGCGGCGTTGGGATAGGCGAGCGAGACCGCCCACCAGCCGAACGCGTAGTGGCCCACGGAGCGGACGCAGTGGTCGGCCGCCGCCGGATCGCCGGACAGGTGGACACCGAATCCGACCCGGCTGCCGTCCCGCGCGGTCGTCCGGGGCCGCAGGACCGTCTCGGCGACCTCACCGCGGAACATGCCCCCGGGACCGGTCAGCGCCAGCATCAGCGTCGTGTAGTCGGCGGGGGTCATGACCGCTCCCACCGCGTGGTAGGTCCCGCATTCGTGCCACGGAAGCGGAACGGCGCGGTTTCCGAACACCATGTGCCCGGTCGTGCAGCGGCCGCGCACCTCGTCCCAGTTCGGGCTGTCGAGCCAGGCGGTGTCGCGCATGCCGAGCGGGTCGAGGATCTCGGCCTTCACGTAGCGGCCCAGCGGCATCCCGGTCACCGCCTCGGCCGTCAACGCGGCCACCTGGTACATGAACGAGGACGACCGCCACTCGTCCGTGTCCGCCGAGCTCACGAACCGGGGCGCGCCGGTGCCGTACTCGTGGACGACCCCGCTCTTCAGCACGCGCTCGATGTACCCCATCGCCGGCTCGGGCCGCTCGACCCAGTCGTATCCGTCCGTGGCGGCGCCGCTGAGCATGGCCAGTGCCTTGGTCAGGGTGATCGTGCCGCCCTTCGGATTGACGACCGGAAAGGGCAGGTGCCTGTCGATCGGTTCGTCCAGGTCGAGCTCACCGGACCGGGCCAGTCCCGCGATCGCGGTGGCTACCAGGAGCTTCCCGAGGCTGCCGACCCGCATGCTGTGCGACTCGGTCATCGGGACGCCGGTCTCGACGTCGGCCAGGCCGAACGGCACGGTCAGCGGGCTCTGCCCCGCGAAGCCGACGGATATGAGGGCGCCAGGAGTGCTGGTGACCTCCAGCACCGAGGGGGCGACCTGGTCGATGCCCGCTCGCAGCGCTTCCCGCGACAGGCTCATGTGAGCTCCTCTCGATCTCCGTGCACGGTCACCAGACGACGGGAATGGACGTGGGGATGGCGGCGAACGAGGCCGGGCGCACGGTCAGGTCCTCGACCGGCACGGTCAGGCGCATCCGCGGAAAGCGCTGGGCCAGCTGGCTGAAGGCGGTCTGCAGTTCCAGCCGGGCGAGCGGTGCTCCGATGCAGTACCGCAGGCCGAAGCCGAAGCAGAGATGGGGGTTGTCCTCACGGGTGATGTCGAAGGCGTCGGCGTGGCGGAAGACGGCCTCGTCGTGGTTGGCGGCGTAGATGGCGAGCATCACGAGCTCGCCGCGCCGAACGGGCTCCCCGGCGATCTCCAGGTCCTCACGGGCGTAGCGGATGACCGGAGGGAGCAGCCGGCTGACGGCCCGCACGCTCTCCTCCGCCACGGAGGCGGCCAGCTCCGGGTTGTCGTGAAGCGCCCGCCACTGCTCCCGGGAGTCCAGCAGGAGCGCCGTACCGACGCACAGTGCCGCCGCGGTGGTCTCGTACCCGGCGAACAGCACGCCCATGGCGAGCTGAGCGACCTCCTCGTCGGAGAGGGTTCCGTCCTCGCACAGCCAGGAGATGACGTCCTGGCCCGGCCGCGTGCGCTTGCGGGCCACCAGTTCCCGGCCGTAGCCGTGGAGGCCGGCCAGCCCCGCCATCGAGCGCTCCCGGTCGCCGGCGTCGCTCACGGCCGTCGTCCACTCGTCCAGGAGCGGCCTCTCCTCCACCGGCACCCCCAGCAGCTCGCTGATCACCTCCCGCGGCAGGGACAGCGCCAGGGCATCGGCCAGATCCGCCGGCGGGCCCTGCTCCGCCAGCCGGTCGAGGAGATCGGTGGTCATCGCCTCGACGCGGGGGCGCATGGCCTTCACATGCCCCGCCGAGAAGTACGGCTGCAGACGGGAGCGCAGGGTCGCGATCCACTTGTGCTCGGTCTCGTAGTCACCGCGCGGACCGTCGAGCAACGCCGATTCACCGCTGCGTGCCGCGTTGTCGGGGTCGAAATGGCTGCGGCCCAGCCGTGGATCGGCGAGCAGCTCCTTGATCTCCCGATAGCCGGTCACCAGCCAGGCGGGGTCGCCCACGGCAGTGCTGACCAGGTGCACCGGAGCCAGTTTCTGCAGCGCCCCGAGGTTGCTCTGCAGTCGCGCCGGATGCGGTGGGTCGAGCGGAAGCTGGATCTTGGCGGCCATACCTGATTACCTCTTCCTGTAAGGAGCGGGAATTACCTTTCCGGACGCCGCCCGCGCCGGCCAATCCCCGATTTCGCGGGGGTTCCCTCATTCGCGGCGCCGGTGTTAAGGTGCAGCGTATTTTTGTGCTGCCGCATTGGCTGCCGAATGGCCATCCGGTGTCGGACGGGAGGCTCGACGTGCACGAGGGAACTGGGCCGGTGAGATTCGGTGTGATCGGTTGCGCCGACATCGCGTGGCGGCGGACCCTGCCGGCGATGAGGGCGGAACCCGGCGTCGAGCTACGGGCTGTGGCGAGCCGTGACCTGAGCAAGGCCGAGCGGTTCACCGGCAGCTTCGGCGGAGTGGCGGTGAACGGCTACGCGGAGCTGCTGAAGCGGGACGACCTGGACGCCGTCTACATCCCGCTGCCGACCGGGATGCACGGCGAGTGGGTCGAGCGGGCGCTGCTGGCCGGCAAGCACGTCCTCGTCGAGAAGCCGCTCACCACCCGGTCGCGGGAAGCCGGGCGCCTCGTCGCCCTGGCCGAGGAACGGGGACGCCTGCTGCTGGAGAACATGATGTTCCTGCATCATCCGCAGCACCGTCAGGTCGATGAACTCGTGTCGGGCGGGGCCATCGGCGAGGTCCGGTCGTTCCTGAGCACTTTCACGATTCCGCCGAGGCCGCCGGACGACATCCGCTACCGGCCCGACGCCGGCGGCGGCGCCCTGATGGACACCGGGGTCTACCCCATCCGTGCCGCACTTCGGTTCCTCGGCCCCCGCCTGCGTCTGGTCGGCGCGGTGCTCCGCGTCGAACGGGCGAGGGGCGTCGTGGTGGGGGGAAGCGTCCTGTTGTCCGATCCGGACGGTGTCACGGCTCAGCTCTCCTTCGGCATGGAGCATTCCTACTGCACCGGCTACGAGCTGCGGGGCGACTCCGGTCGGCTCTCGCTCGACCGGGTGTTCACGCCGCCGCCCGGGCATCGCCCCGTCGTCCGGATCGAGCGCCAGGACGGCTGTGAGGAGATCGCCCTTCCGCCGGGCGACCAGTTCGCGAACATGATCGCCTTCTTCGCCGCCGCCGTCCGGTCCGACGGTGGTGCGGCCGCCCGGGACCTGGCCGCCTGGAACGCTGATTCGCTCCGCCAGGCCGATCTCGTCGATGACATCGGCGACCGGGCCCACTACGCGTACGTCTCCTGAACGGGGGCGACGGCGAGGCCGCCTTCATCCGTGATGGCGAAGCCCTTCCCGCCGCCCCCGAAGCCGTGATCCGCGCGCCGCGATCGGCAACCTCACACGCTCGCCAGCGTGTTCAGGCACAGCAGGAGCGTCCGTGCCTGGACGCTGACGTAGTGGCTGTACCGGGTGAGGGCGGCGAGCTGGTCCCATGAGACCCAGCGGAACCCGGGCGGCGCGTCGAGCGGCGCCTCACCCTCGTCGGCCTCCACGACGATGTAGCGGCTCACCGAGTCCAGGAAGCGGCCACCCTCCTCGGAGTGCAGTGCGGAGTAGCGGATCCGGGAGGGGGGCGCCGTGGTGACCAGGTCGAGGAAGAGCGGCCGGTCCGCGGCCGGCAGGTGTGCGTAGTTCCCGGGCTGGCACTGAACGGTGGGACCCAGCTCCGCCTCGATGAAGCCGACCTCCGCGCGGGCCTGGACCAGGACGTGCGGCACGCCCTCGAACGTGCGGGTGAGGAACGCGACCACGCCCTGCCCGCGCGGCTCGAACAGCGGCTGGGTCCAGTGGCCGACCTCGCGGTTGCTCGCCCGCACCGACACGGCCACGGTACGGAAGTAGCGGCCGTCCTCGTGGTCGATCGAGAATCTGCCGCGGGTCCAGCCCGTCACGGCGGCGAGCGGGACGCGTTCGCTGCGGATCGGGGTCGTGGATCGCCGCGCGGTGAGCCAGGACAGCAGCTCCGTGTCCGAGTGCAGTGCGTGGGACGTTCCGGGCACGTCCAGGCCGGCGAGGACCGAGCGCGCGTCCATGTTCACCGTGTGGTCGTGGCGCAGGAGTTCATGGATCTGGCCCAGTGTGAGCCAGCGGAAGTCCTCGTGCTCGGGTACCTGGCCGGTGGCCTCGACGACCATGTTGCGATTGTGCTTGCGGTGGAACCAGGAGCCGTGCTCGGACTGCAGCACGTCCGAGAGGACACGGCCCCGGGACGGGTCGGTGAAGTACTCCAGGTAGCGCACGGAGGCGCCCTTGTGGACCTTGGTGTAGTTGCTGTACGTGGCCTGCACGGTGGGCGAGAGCTGCATCAGCCCGGGGTTGCCCGGCTCCATCTTGGCCTGCATCAGAAAGTGCAGCACCCCGTCGAACTCCCGGGTGAGGATGCCCAGGATCCCGACCTCCGGCTGGACGATGACGGGCTGCTGCCACTCCACTCGACCGGGCTGCTCGCCGACGCTGGCGCGTAGCCCCTCCACGGTGAAGAACCGGCCGCTGCGGTGCACGAGGTTCCCGGTCTCCGGGGCGATCGACCAGTTCTCGAGGGCCTCGAAGGGGATCCGCTCCACCGCGAACGATCCCTCCTCGCAGCGCTGTTGGAGCCAGTCGTGGATCTCGTCCGCGGGCTCTCCGGCCAGCGCGGCCGCGGACCGGGCGATCCGGTCGGCGAGCGCGGC
The DNA here is from genome assembly GCF_039527695.1 of Kitasatospora putterlickiae. Lineage (NCBI taxonomy): Bacteria > Bacillati > Actinomycetota > Actinomycetes > Kitasatosporales > Streptomycetaceae > Kitasatospora > Kitasatospora putterlickiae. The sequence continues at coordinate 17,053 of NZ_BAAAKJ010000260.1, read as the reverse complement.
GTCCTGCCGGGTCCTGAGCGACGGCCCCACCCGGGTACCCCCGCCGGCCGTCATCGGTGGGCCCCCACGAACTCGGTGATGGAGGCTATGACGTAGTCGATCATCTCCTCGGTGAGGCCGGGGTAGACGCCGACCCAGAAGGTGTGCTCGGTGACGATGTCGCTGTTGGGCAGCTCGCCGGAGACCCGGTACTCGCGGCCCAGGTAGGCAGGGTGGCGCGTCAGGTTCCCGGCGAACAGCCTGCGCGTGCCGATCTTGCGGTTCTCCAGGAAGTCCACGAGCTCGGCGCGCTGGAAGGGCGCCTCGGGGTTGACGGTGATCACGAAGCCGAACCAGCTCGGATCGCTGCCCGGCGTGGGTTCCGGCAGCAGCAGCCACGGGACGTCCGCGAGGCCGCGGTGCAGCCGCCGCCAGTTGCGCCGCCGCGCCGCGCCGAACTCGTCGAGCTTGTCCAACTGGCTCAGACCGAGCGCCGCCTGGAGATCGGTCGTCTTCAGGTTGTAGCCCACGTGGGAGAAGATGTACTTGTGGTCGTAGCCGGCCGGCAGCGTCCCCATCTGGTAGCCGAACCGCTTGCGGCAGGTGTCGCTCTCGCCGGGCTCGCACCAGCAGTCCCTGCCCCAGTCCCGCAGCGACTCCACGATCCGGGCCAGCGCCAGGTTCGAGGTGAGCACACAGCCGCCCTCGCCCATGGTGAGGTGGTGGGCCGGATAGAAGCTGACGGTGGCGAGGTCGCCGAAGGTCCCGGTGAGCTGTCCCTGGTAGGTGCTGCCGACCGCGTCGCAGTTGTCCTCGATCAGCAGCAGGCCGTGGTCCTCGGCGAGTTGCGCGACCTCCGCGACCTCGAAGGGGTTGCCGAGGGCGTGGGCGACCATGATCGCCCGGGTCCGGGGCCCGATGGCCTTCTCGATGCGCTCCGCGGTGGTGTTGTAGGTGCGCAGGTCGATGTCCACGAAGACCGGGACCAGGCCGTTCTGCAGGATGGGGTTGACCGTCGTGGGGAAGCCCGCCGCCACCGTGATCACCTCGTCGCCCGGCACGAGCCTGCGGTCCCCGAGCTGCGGAGACGTGAGGGCGGTGACCGCGAGGAGGTTCGCCGAGGACCCGGAGTTGGTCAGATGCGCCTTGCGCCGCTCCATCCGGCGGGCGAAGACCGATTCGAACTTCCGGGCCGACCTTCCCGCCGCGATCCGCAGGTTCAGGGCCGCTTCGACCACGGCCGCTCTGTCCTCGTCGTCCAGCACGGCGCCGGACGGCCAGATCTCCGTGACGCCAGGGACGAACCCCCGGTCGTCCTTGCTGTCCTGGTGGTATTTACGCACCTCGTCGAGGATGTGCGCGGCCCGGTCACTCATGTGTTCAGTACCCTTCTTCATGGGCTGATGCGGGTCATTCGTGAGATCGGGATACCCGGGGAAATTCGTGCGTGGATGACGGTCGGTCAGCCTTGGCGGGGTGCGCGGAGATCGGCCGCCCCGCTCCGTCGTGCACCGGCCCGGCAAGTGTGCCCTACGCGGCTAAAGCCGATCTAGGCTCGGCCTTTTGCCGGCCTGATCGCAGAGCTCATGTCGACGCC
>NZ_BAAAKJ010000260.1:12632-15423 GCF_039527695.1 Kitasatospora putterlickiae | reverse complement strand
GGCGTCCGATGCCGGTGTTCGATTCGAGGTGTCCCAGCCGCCTGGCGCCGGCTACTGCGGTGCCGCGACGGACTGGGCCCAGTTCAGCATGATGTAGTCGGTCAGCGGCGCGGTCGTCGCCAGTGCCATGTTGTGGCCGGTCTCCGGGATGAGTTCCACCCGGAGGTTCGCCTCGGGCAGGTAGTGGCCCGCCTCGTAGGCGCGCACGCTGGCCGGGTTGCCGCAGTCGTAGGCCGTGACCCCCTGGCAGGTCAACCAGTCCTGGGCGCCGTTGAGGATGAGTACCGGTACCCGGATCCCGTACGGCGGTGCCGCCGGCACGGTCTGCGCGGTCGGCACGACATCCTTGCCGTTCTCGTCGGCTGCCACCACCGCGGGATCGGTCGTGGCCGGGTAGTAGAACATGGAACCGCGGGTGCCCGGTTTGGTGGTCTTGTAGCCCGCGTCGAAGCCGGAGTTCGCGAACTTGGGATCGTTGATCGCCGGGTACGTGTTCGCGATGGCGGTCGCGGCGTGGTCCGGGTTGTAGCCGCTCAGCGCGGTGGTCAGGATGGCCGCGTCCACGTCGTTGTACTTGGGGATCTCACGCCAGGCGTAGAACGAGCCGAGCGCGTGCCCCACCCAGATCACCTTCTTGAACACCTGCCCGCCGAGGGTTCCGTTCCGCAGGGCCGTGATGGCGTCGTGCAGTGCGACGGAACCGGCGTCGCCGGTGACCAGGCCGCTCTGGGGGTGGGAGCTGTTGCCGGAACCGATCGGGTCGACGTTGAAGGTGGCGTACCCGGCCGCGACGGCGTGGCGCACGTACGAGTAGTAGCCGTTGCCGACCGGGAAGTCCCAGTACTCGTGGGTGGTGTACCCGCCGTGCACGAGCAGCTGCACCGTGGTGGGACGGCGGTCCCGGGGCTGGCAGAGCTCGCCCCACAGGGTCTGCGTCGCGTCTCCGGGATCGGCCAGGCGGACCGGCAGCGCGTACGGCGTGCAGACCGGGTCCCCGGCCGCGCCGCCCGCGGCGGCGGGTGGTGCCGTGGTCACCAACGCGACGGCCGCCGTGAACGCCGCGACGAGCAGGTATTTCCATTTTGACTGTTCAGCTAACACAGGGTCACCGTTCCGCAGCTGAAGTGGACGAATTCCACGTGGGGAGATCCGCTGGATCTGGCACGCGGCGCCCGGGAATTGGGAGACGGCCCTCACCGGGATCCATAGTGGGCGCCGGCCCACTATGACCCGTGCGGGGAGCGGTATGTCAATAGTCCGCCGAGGTCCGGTTGTTCCCGTACGGGGCCGCGTCGTTCCGGTCGGGACAGGCCTCATACCATAGAGCTCGGCGGGACGGTACCCTGATCAGCCCGGCTTGTGGCGGCCCTGTCGAACCGGCAGCGTTGGTCGCACGCTCACAGCTGCTGACGAGAATGGTCGGGTATCGGATGCGCATACTTTTCATTCCGGCTTCCGCGCCGTCGCACTATTTCCCGATAGTGCCGTTGATCTGGGCCTGCCGAACCGCCGGCCACGACGTCTGTGTCGCCGCACAGCCCTGGGGCGAATCGGTCGTCGTGAGTTCCGGGGTTCCGATGGTCACCATCGCCAGGTCCTTCGACATGACCGCCGAACTGGCGAGGCACCGGGCGAGGGGCCCGGTCGCGAGCGAACCGGGCGCGCCGAATCCGCTGTTCCAGACACTGGTCAACGCCCAGATCCGGTTCGCCGAGGAGGCCGCGGACGAGGTCGTCTCCCTCGCCCGTGACTGGCGCCCCGACCTGGTCGTCGCGGACCCGCTCGTGCTCGCGGCGCCCCTGGCGGCCGCGGCGGCCGACGCGCCGCTGGTCCACCACCTCTGGGGACCGGATCTGCTGCGGGCCTCCGAGTACGGCTACCCCGGAAGCGGGATGTCCGCGGACGCCTGGCCGGAACAACTGCGCGAACTCTACGCACGGCACGGATGCGCGCCGCAGGCCGAGAACGCCGTCGCGACGGTCGACCCGTGGCTGGAGGCCATGCAGATCGTCGAGGTCCCGTCGCGGATCCCGGTCCGCTTCGTCCCCTACAACGGGACCAATGTCCTGCCGGTCCCGGTGCTCGCTCCGTCCCGGCGGCGACGGGTCCTGGTCACCTGGGGCTCGATGCTGGTGATCCGCGACGGCATCGAAGCGTTTCCGGTCGCCGACGTCGTCAAGACGCTCCACGAGCACGACACCGAGATCATCCTCGCGGTCACGAGCGCCGATCGCGGCTTGGTCCCGAGCCTGCCCTCAGGGGTCACCGTGGTGGAGAACGTCCCCCTCAACGCGATCGTGCCGTCCTGCGACGCGATCGTGCACCACGGCGGCGCCGGCTCGATCATGACGGCCGCGTACTACGGCGTCCCGCAGCTCGGCATCCCGGCCACCCGTGACGTGCAGACCTGCTGCGCCCGCCTGGCCGACACCGGAGCCGGCGTCTCCGTCCACAACGAGGACGTGACCGTGGACGCGCTCGCCGACGCGGTCGCGACCGTGCTGACCAGTGACCGGGTCGGGCGATCCGCCGCGGCGCTGCGCGCCGAGATCCTCGCCCAGCCGGCCCCCGCCGAGGTGGTCGCGCGCCTCGGCGCGCTCGCCGCCGGCGACCTCGGATAGCTCACGGAGCGAGCGCGTCCACCACACCGGCCAGGCCGTCCGCCGGCCGGACGAGCGGCCGCCAGCCGGTGGCCGCGGCGAAGGGCGAGGGATCGGCGTTCACGTCCCCGAAGTCGGTGGCGTCCGCCCAGTCCGGGGGAGGCACGGTGACCACGGGCACGGGCGGGTGT
>NZ_BAAAKJ010000260.1:1054-12614 GCF_039527695.1 Kitasatospora putterlickiae | reverse complement strand
ATCCGCGCGGCGACCAGGTCGGCGAGGGTGCGGAACACCTCGCCGAGCCGCGCGGGCCGGCCCGTCCCCACCAGCCACTGGCCGCCGCTGAGGGCCTCGGGCGCCTGCATCGCGGCGACGAAGGCGCGCGCGGTGTCCGTGACGTGCACCAGGTCCCGTTCGACGGTGCCGTCGTGCCACATGGTGATCGGCTCGTCCGCGAAGGCCTTGCGGGCCATCGCGGCGACCACACCGCGTCCGGTCGAACCGGTGAGCGGAGTGCGCCCGTAGATCGTGGCCGGACGGAGCGCGATCCCGCGTACCGCGCCGTCCCGCGTCGCCTCCGCGAGCAGCTCCTCGGCCGCGATCTTCTGCCGCACGTAGTCGTTGCGCGGCAGCTCGGGGGAGGCCGCTGCCTGGACGGTGCTGGCGAACACGACGACCGGCGGTCGTCCGCGCACCGAGCGCACGAGGGTGTCGAGCAGGCCCGTGCTCAGCAGCTCGGAGTCGCTGCCCGGTGCGCGCCACGAGCGTTCGTCGGAGAGGTGGGCCGCCAGGTGGATGACGGCGTCCGCGCCGTCGACAGCCTCTCGCACCGCCCGCGGGGCGGTGAGGTCCGCGAGGCGGACCTCGGCCGCCGGAAGCCGGAGCCTGTGCTCACGGGAGACGAGTCGAAGGCGCACCGGCAGGCGCGACAGCTCCGCGGTGACCGCGGCGCCGAGGAAGCCGGATGCGCCGAGTACCGCTACGAGCGGCCGCTTCTCGGTCGATGGCACCGCGGTCACCCCTCTCCGTCCGTGCGGAACGAACCCTCGTCTGGCCGGCGTTCAGAGATCAAGATTCCGTCCTCGCCTGTTCTCGCCCGCCGGTGCGGCCGGTGCCGCGAGAGGGCCCGTGTAGTGGGGGAGTATCCCGGCGGCCGCCGCCTCCCGGAGAGCCGGCGCGGCCCTGTCCTTGTCCGAGATGATCGGTTCCTCGTCGAGGGTCCACGGCAGGGCGAGTCCGGGGTCCAACGGGTTCACGTCGATCTGGCTGCCCGGGACGAACTGCTCCGCGCACAGGTAGTTGATCGTGGTGTCCTCGGCGAGCGTCTGGTAGGCGTGTCCGAGACCGTCGACGAGGAACACCAGCTCGCCGGAGTCCGCGGTCAGGGGCGTGGTGTCGAACGCGCCGAAGGTCGGCGACCCCACGCGCAGATCGACCACGACATCGAGTACCGCGCCGCGCACGCAGCTGATCAGCTTGGCTTCACCGGAGCCCGTCCTCGTGCCGTGCACGCCGCGGATCACCCCGCGCCTGCTGACCGAGACGTTGCCCTGGCGGACCCGGAAGGGAAAGCCGGTCGCGCGGGCGAGTTCCTCGGTCCGGAAGGCCTCGAAGAAACATCCCCGGCGGTCACGGAGTTTGTCCGGGATGATGCGAAACGCACCCGCTATCGCCATCTCCTTGATCTCCACCGGCCGGCCGCCTCCTGTTCGTCGACGGGTGCGCGCGTCATGAGCTGGAAAATACTGGTCACCCGTACTCCGGTATTCTGCTGGAGGGGGAGTACGACGTCATCCCCTATCATTCGGGGTTGCGTCGCGGATTCACCGACGGAATGCGGCGCCGGCCGTGCTCGGGGCCGGGAAGGAAGGTCGCGTCAAAAACCTCGCCGATATCCCCGGGGCGACTCCGCGGGACCTTTGTGGACGGATGAATTCCGGAACCGGCGCCGCCGCTGGCCGAACCCATGGAGGCTCGGCGCCGTGATCGTGTCCGGCACCCTCTTCACGTCGATTCCCGGGCTGCGGCCGGCGGTGCCCTCCGGCGGGATCGTCCACCGCGACGGCGCGCTCCTCGGGGCCCGCGCAAGCCGCCGGGTCGTCCGGTGAGCAGCCGGAACGCCGCCGGATTGACTAGTGGGCAAGTGCCCACTAGGTTCCCTGTCATGACGAACTGGAAGACTGGCGGCGAACTCCACCAGCAGCGCCGCGTGGCCGAGAACTACGGCGTGGACGCCGAGCGCTACGACCGGACCAGGCCGCGCTATCCGGAAGCCCTGGTGGAGCGCATGATGAGGTCGTGTCCGGGAGTTGAGCTCCTGGACGTCGGCGCGGGTACGGGAATCGAGGCGCGCCAGTTCCAGGCCGCCGGGTGCACGGTGCTCGGCGTGGAGCCGGACGCGCGGATGGCGGAGTTCGCGCGGACCCGGGGCACCGACGTGGAAGTCGCGCGGTTCGAGGAGTGGGACCCGGCGGGACGTCGGTTCGACGGGGTGATCTCGGGTCAGGCGTGGCACTGGGTGGACCCGGTGGTGGGTGCGGAGAAGGCGGCATCGGTGTTGCGTCCCGGGGGGCGGCTGGCCGCCTTCTGGAACGTCGCCGAACCCCCCGCGGAGGTGCGCGACGCCTTCCGTGAGGTCTACGTCGATCTGGTGCCCGACGCCCTGGTCACCCGCGCCTACAGCATGCCGGCGCCCCCGCCGAACACCTCCCCGCTGCTGGCCAAGACCATCGACGGGATGCGCGCGGCCGGGGTGTTCGACGAGCCCGAGCAGTGGCAGGTCGAGTGGGAGTACGTCTACAGCAAGGCCGAATGGCTGGACCAGCTGCCCACCCAGGGGGACCACGCCCAGTTCCCGCCCGAGAAGCTGGAGCAGGTGCTGGCGAGGGTCGGCGCCGTCATCGACGCCATGGGCGGGAGCTTCTCCATGAAGTACACCGCCGTCGTGGCATCCGCGAGGCTGGCCGCGTCCTGACGGAGGGTCACCGCCCGCCGGTCGGCGGGTCTCGGCTTCGGGCCGGGACCGTCGGGTGAGAAGCGGGTTGCTTTGAGGGCTGGGTCCGGCGCTGCCGGGCCCGGCCTTCAGTGCGTGGCGGGGGCCTCGGATCCCGCCTCCGACCGCGGCCTCTCGACCCGGCGTGATCACGATGTCCCGGCCGCTGCGCGGCGAGCCCGTCCCCATGGCCTCCGCGCCACGTCGGCTTCGCCGACAGCCCGGCGATTCCATCGCCGATGCGCTTCCCGCCGCTCGTCGTTCCTACGCGTCGCGGTCAGCGGTCCCCGGTCGGCGCCATGTTGACAATGCTGCGCAATCGCAACAAGACTGTGACCGCGCCGCCATGGCGCATTGACGTGCAGTTCGGCCGCAAACGCTACAGCTCGAGATCTTGGAATTGTGATCGTTTTGGGTCGGATCTCCACCGGATATGCGTGCGGGCGGCAAACGGCCGCCGTGCCGGTGGCGGTGGACCACGGCGACACGGGCCTGGTGCCGGGCGTGCCAGGGGTGCCGTTGGAACGCCGATCGAGGGGGCGACGGGGTGAGTGCCGGGAGCGCGACGAGTAGGGAGGCGAGGGCCGGGACGTCATCCACGACCTGCAGCCACAAGCCGAGGCTCTAGTACTCAGGAGTAACGGGGGACCGGGGGCGTGATGTTCGGAAACGCCGGAAAGAGCACTGGGAAAACCATTCGACATGCCGAACTCGAACTGCTGATCGCCACCCTGGACCAAGTATTCTCCGATGGACGCGGACAATTGGTGGAACTGATAGGTGAGCCCGGCGTGGGCAAGACCCATCTGTTATCGGCGTTGACGAGCGAGGCGGCGGGCAGACAGGTCACGACCCTGCACGCCAGGTGCATCAATTCAGAACGGGCGGAACACTTCGACCCGTTCCTGCTGGCGCTGGTCGCCCAGGGGGTTCCTCTGGGGCAACTGATCGACACGGTCAAAGCGTCCCGCCAGGGGCCGTGCGACAGCCCCTTCGGCAGTCTGCATCTGCGGTGCGGCTTCGAGGCGCTGAAGAGGGAGATCACGCGACAGGCCGCGCACGGCACACTGCTCCTGGTCCTGGACGACTTCCACCATGCCGACGCGCACTCCATCGGCCTGGTCGAGCACCTCGTCCTCGCCCCGATTCCCAACGTGCTGATGGTGATCGCCCACCGCACTCGTCAGGCCTCGGCCCGGCTCAGGGACGCACTGGCCCACGGCACCGGTCTGGGCACCGTGCGGAGCATCCAACTGGACGCGGTGAACCTCGACCAGGCGGCCGAACTCCTGAGCCGGCCTCAAGGGGACCGCGTCCTGAGCGAGTTGTACCGGGCGAGTGACGGAGTGCCCGCGTACCTGCTGGAACTCGCGCGCATCCGGTCCAACGGTGAGACCACGGGAGCCATGGCGTCCGGCTGGCAGTGGAGCGCGCTGATGAGCGAACTCACCACACTGGGCCCCGAGGAGTCGGCGGTCCTCTCCGCCGCCGCCGTCTTCGGCGACCTGTTCGACCTGGAAGCGCTCGGCCATCTCTGCGGGTTCACGCCCGAGCAGGTCAGAGGCGCGGTCGGCACCCTGATGCGGGCTGATCTGATCCGCTCGGTCGACCGCCCGCCCGCCTACTCCCTGCGCCACCCGGTCGTCCGGTCGATGCTCTACGCGCGCTCCGACCCTGCCTGGCGCATCGCGGCCCACCGCAAGGCACTCCATCTGCTGACCACTCGCGGCGCGCCCGTGGAGGCGCAGACGGCCCATGTGGAAAGCCTGCTCGGCCAGTCCGATCCGGGCGACATACCGCTGTTCGTGCGCGCCGCCGAGGAGGCCATCGCCGCCTACCCGTCGTCCGCGGTCCGGTGGATGCGAGCAGCGCTGCGCCTGTCCTCGCTCTCCCCGCACGAACGCCACTCACGCCTGGACCTGTCGTACACGCTGGCCAGGAGTCTGATCGCGGTGGACCGCGTGGCCGAAGCCCGGGACGCGCTGCGGGAGGCGCTCCTCACGGCGCCACCCGGGCCGGCCTCGGGCCGCGTGCGGGCGGAGGTGTTGTGCGCGCAACTGGACTGGCTGCTGGGGAACCGCGCGGAGGCGCAGAGCCTGCTCGAAGGGGAGCTGCTCACCGCGAAGGGGAGCACGGCGGACGGCGCGGTCACCCTGGCCCTCACCCGTCAGCTGCTGGTGGGCGGTCTGCAGGGCGATGACCGGGCCATCCGTGAGGTCGCGCGATGTGTCCGCCTCATGCGCGACCTGCGCGACCCCGTCGGCGAGGCGGGGGCCCTCGCGCTCCTCGCCACGTACGAGGCGAGCGTCGGCGACTCCCGGGCCGCGCGCGCGACGCTCGGCGCCTGCACGGCGATCGTCGACCAGCACGCGGACCGCGAACTCGTCGACGCGATCGAGTATCTGGCCTTGCTCGGATGGGCGCAGTGCGGCGTCGAGCAGTACACCGAAGCCCGGCGGCAGCTCCAGCGGGCCGAGTCCCTCGCCCGCGGTGCCCGGCGCCGTCACTTCCTGCCGTTCATCCTCATCGGGCTGGGCAAGACGCATCTGGCCATCGGCCCTCTGGAACAGGCGCGGCAGTCGACGGACGAAGGGCTCAGGCTGGCCCGTGAAATGGGGTCCCCGCACCTGACCGCACTCGCCATCGCGCTTCAGTCGGCTTGCGTGACGGCCGCCGAGCCGGGAGACGCGCAGGCCCTGCGGCTCGCCGAGACCGCTACGGCCACGCTGCCCGTGGACGAGCCCTTGTGGCGCGCCGACTGCGCGATGTCGCTGGCCGGCGCCGCGATCGAGAGCGGCGATCCGCTGCGCGGCACGGCTCTGATCCTGGACATCGGCGGCGGCCCGGACCTCTCGGCGCTGCCCAGGGTCAATCACCCGGACTGCTTCGAGCTGCTCACCAGGGCGTCCCTGCGGGCCGGCGACGTCCTGGAGGCGGACCGGTGGGCCGCCCGAGCGGTGTACGCCGCCGACTCCACCGGACTGGCTTCCCACCATGCGACCGCGCTGGCCGCCCGCGCGCACGTGCTCACCACGCAACGGCAGATGGCGATGGCGCTGCACTTCTACCGCAACGCCGCCGAGCTGTTCTCCAGCGTGTCCCTGACCAGGGCGCAGGCTCAGATGCTCGTCTCGGCGGCCCCCTGCGCGCTGGCGTTGGACATGTTCCGGGAGACCGCCTCGATGCTCGCGCTCAGCAAGGAGCTCGCCCGCCGGACCGGTGCGTCGGCAATCGGCCGCAGGGCCGCGGAGCAGCAGCTCATGATGGAGGGCGTCGGCGGCCGGACCGAGAGCGGCCGGGACCCGGACCCGCTGCTCTCCGTCCTCACGACCCGGGAATACGAAATCGCGAGCATCGCGTCGGAGGGGAAACGGACGAAGGAGATAGCGCAGCAGCTGAATCTGAGTGCCCGAACGATCGAGACCCACCTTTCCCATGTCTACCGGAAACTCGGCGTCAGTTCGAGGGCGGCGCTCGCCAGCAAGATGGCTCAGTCCACACGGCTCGGGCGCAGCGCGCGTTGACACACATTCATAGACGGACGGTCGGACTCCGGATGCGTGGTTCTGATGCGGATCAGACTTGTTGTGACAGAACCCGCAGAACCGCGCGCATCCAGCCGTGATGGCAACTGATCTACGTAGTTTCCCTGATGCGGGTCCCTCGGCAATCATGCGAAGATGACCATGCCATGTCACTGTGCTGGGCGTCGGCAAATGGGCAGAGCGGCTTCAGGGGGAATGCGTGAAGTATCATATCCTGGGCAGTCTCCGGGTGGTCGACGGCGATGATGTCGTATTCATCAACGCCGCAAAGGTCAAAACCCTGCTGGCACTCCTGCTCATACGGGCGAACCAGGTTGTTCCCTTCGATCACATCGTGTCCGAACTCTGGGGGGAAAGTCCTCCGCGCCGGGCCAGTGCGGCGGTTCATGTCTACGTGTCCCAGTTGCGAAAGCTGCTGAGGAGTCCGGGCTGTCCGAAAGGACCGATCATCACCCGGGCGCCGGGCTATCTCTTACAGGTGAACCCGGACGACTTCGACCTGAAGATCTTCATGGGGCTGGTCGAACAGGGCAGGGTCAGCAAGCGCGAGCAGCAGGATCAGAAGGTGATCGAGCTGGCCCGGAAGGCGCTCGACCTGTGGCGCGAGCCCGTACTGGTCGACCTGCGCGAGAGTCCGGCCGTGGCCCGGTTCTCGACCTGGCTGGAAGAACTCCGCATCGAATTCATCGAGATGATGATCGACTCGCACCTCGCGTTGGGCCGGGATCGTGAATCGGTGAGCTACCTCTATTCGCTGCTGCAGGACTATCCACTGCACGAGACCTTCTACCGCCAGCTGATGATCGCGCTGAACAACAGCGGCAGGGCCGGCGAGGCCCTACAGGTCTACCGGTCGGCGCGGGAAACCCTGCGGAACGAACTGGGGCTGGAGCCCGGACAGGTGCTCCAGGACCTCCGCTGGCACATCCTGTGTGAGAACGGGAGCCCCCGACCGAGGCTGACCGCGTCCCACAGCAACTGAGCTTCCACGCGGCAGAACGTCCTCCACCAGGGCGAAGCGGGCGTCCCGGGACGGGCCGCACGCGACGGCTCTTCTCCGCGTGCGGCGTCCGGGCCCTGCGGGCACTCCGCCTGCCGCCCACGCCCGCGCCACGCCCGCGCCCGCAGCCCGATCAGGGCCGGTGCGGGCACCGTCGTGCCGCGAACCTCCCGCGCCCGCCTGTGATCAGCAGCGGCGGCCGCCCCGGCAACGGCGCCACCCTGTGTAGCCGGGTGGAGGAGGGTGCCTGGACTGCCGGACAAAATCGGTCAGCGCTCATTCATTTTTGGGCAGTATCAGAAATTTACGAACGGACGTGCTGATTCCGAAGTTGAACTGTGTAGGTTCTCGATCGGTTCGCGTAGCCAAGTACCCCACACGGCACTGAAGTTGCTTCCACTGGAGCGCGGGTGTGCCCTCACAAGCGCCCCGCAGGACTGAAAGGGGAGGGTCTCCATGCCCGACATCGACCTCGGCGAGGCGGACGACTGGCAGGACGGCGACTACCACGGCCGCGTCAAGCTGACGCAGAGCCGGGGCCAGTCGAACCCGGCGAAGAAGGACGTGCTCGTCGGCTCGCCGGTGAGCATCGAGCTGTCGGTGAACACGAACGAGTCCGTCAGCCAGGAAACCGACAAGATCTACTTCACGACCCACCACGGCAGCACGAAGAAGGTCGTCGCGGTGCTGGACTCCGACGGCAACCTGTCCATCGCGGGCAAGGTGTTCACCAACCAGGGCAACCTGACCTGACCGGGACGCGGCCCCGGCCGCTCCCGTGCGCACCGGCGCCGTGCGCGCCCGCACCGGGTGGGGGGAAGCGCCCATCCGGCCATGACCTTGTTTCCACTGGAGTGCGGGAGCGCCTTCGGCGGCTTCCGCGGATCGTAGGGGAGGACCTCCATGCCCAACGTCGACCTCGGCGTGGCGTCGGATGTGAAGAGCGGCGACTACAACGGCCGGATCAAGCTGACACAGAACCGCGTTGACCCGCACCCGGCGAAGAAGGACGTGGTCATCAGCGGCCCGGAGAGCATCGAGCTGTCGGTGAACACGAACCTGAGCAGCAGTCAGGAAGCCGACAAGATCTACTTCACGACCCACCACGGCAGCACGAAGCATCTCGTCGCGGTGCTGGACTCCAACGGCAACCTGAGCCTCGCCGGCCGGCTGATCACGGAGCAGAAGAACCTGACCTACTAGTGTCCTGCGCCTGAAATTCGCTTCATATCTGTAGCCTGTGCGTATGGCGCGCATGGGTCGGCCGATGGCCGAGTTGACCTTGACCGACGACGAGCGGGAGACACTGGTCCGTTGGTCGCGGCGGGCGAAGTCGTCGCAGGCGCTGGCTCTGCGGTGTCGGATCGTGCTCGGCTGCGCGGAGGGGAAGACGAACCAGGAGGTCGCCGCCGAGCTCGGCATCTGGCCGCAGACGGTCGGCAAGTGGCGGCGGCGTTTCCTGGAGCGCCGCCTTGAGGGGCTCGCGGACGAGCAACGCCCCGGCGCTCCACGGAAGATCAGCGACGAGCGGATCGAGGAGATCGTCGTCGCCACTCTGGAGCGGACCCCCAAGGACGCCACCCACTGGTCGCGGGCGTCGATGGCCGCCGCGACGGGACTGTCGAAGTCCACGGTCGGCCGCGTCTGGCAGGCCTTCGGCCTCAAGCCGCACCTGGTCGACACTTTCAAGCTGTCGAAGGACCCGCAGTTCATCGACAAGGTCCGCGACGTGGTCGGGCTCTACCTGGACCCGCCGGAACGCGCCCTGGTCCTGTGCGTCGACGAGAAGTCCCAGATCCAGGCGCTCGACCGCTCCGCCCCGGTACTGCCGATGATGCCGGGCATGCCCGAGCGCCGCACCCACGACTACCTGCGCAACGGCGTCACCACCCTGTTCGCCGCCCTCGACGTGGCCAGCGGCGAGGTCATCGGCTCCCTCCACCGCCGCCACCGCGCGGCCGAGTTCAAGAAGTTCCTCGCCAAGCTCGACAAGGAAGTGCCCGCCGACCTGGACGTGCACCTGATCTGTGACAACTACGCCACTCACAAGACCGCGGCGATCCAGAAGTGGCTGGCCGGCCACCCCCGGTTCCACCTGCACTTCACCCCGACCAGCTCATCCTGGCTCAACCAGGTCGAACGGTGGTTCGCACTGCTGACGGACAAGCAACTGCGACGCGGCGTCCACAAGTCCGTCCAGGCCCTGGAGAAGGACATCAGGGCCTGGATCAAGACCTGGAACGAGAACCCCCGCCCGTTCACCTGGACCAAGACCGCCGACGAAATCCTCGAACGACTCGCCTCATATCTTGAACGAATTCCTGGCGCAGGACACTAGTGTTTGTTGTGTTTATCGCACTGTGTGCCAGCGGGGAATAGAGGGAATCGGGGATGGGTGCTGTTCTCGACGTGTCGGTTCTATTGGGGATCTGGTGCGGAGCAACCTGACAGTCAGGCTGCCGAGGGATGCGAGAGGTAGCCCATTTTTCTGACGCTCAGTCAGTTTCCAGGTCGTAGACCACGGTCACGGGGGCGTGGTCGCTCCACCGTTCGGCGTGGGTGGCGGCGCGTTCGACGTAGGCCTCGACCGCCTTGGCGGCGATGCCTGGCGTTGCACAATGCAGGTCGATTCGCCAGCCGGAGTCGTTGTCGAAGGCGCGGCCGCGGTAGGACCACCAGGAGTAGGGGCCGGTGCGGTCGGGGTGGAGGCGGCGGACGACGTCGACGTAGCCGGCCTCGTCGTAGACGCGGGAGAGCCAGGCGCGTTCCTCGGGGAGGAAGCCGGCGGACTTCTGGTTGGCCTTCCAGTTCTTGAGGTCCTCGGGGCGGTGGGCGATGTTCCAGTCGCCGCAGACGACGACCTCGCGGCCTTCGGCGGCGGCGCGGGTGCGGAGCTTGTGGAGGTGGACGAGGAACTCCGCCATGAAGCGTTCCTTCTCGTCCTGGCGTTCGGTGCCGACCTCGCCGGAGGGGAGGTAGAGGCTGGCGACGGTCAGGCCCGGAAGGTCGATTTCGACATACCTGCCCGAATTGTCGAATTCCGCCGATTCGAAGCCGATGACCGTGCGGCTCGGCTCCGTGCGGGAGAGGATCGCGACGCCGGCCCGGCCCTTGGCGGCGGCCGGGGCCCACACCGTGTGCCAGCCGTCCAGGTCGCGCAGCTCGACCGGTAGCTGCTCGGGTTCGGAGCGCACCTCCTGCAGGCAGATCACGTCCGCCTCGGTGGCGGCCAGCCATTCGATGAAGCCCTTCTTGGCCGCCGCCCGGATTCCGTTCACGTTCACACTCGTCACCACGATCACTCGGGCAGCCTACCCACTGCCGTGCCGGGGCCGTGTCACGACGCGTCCGCTTGCGGAGCTGACGTGAACGCATCATGAAACTGTGCGGGAGTACCGCCGCGCCACGCCATTGGTCTTGACCATCTCCCGATTCAGCCCCTAGGGTCACTTACTGCAAGGACCTTTAATAAAGAAGGACGGAAAAAGCCCGCTCTCCCACCTGCCGCAACAGCGGACAGCGGGCCGGGATCCGCCCTCTTTCAGCAGGGCGGACGTCACAGGGTGGAGGACACGGTGGGAACGACAGGACAGCTCACGGCGGTACCGGAACCGAAGTACTGGCACCTGCGCACGGTGCTGCTCCGCGCCATCGACACGGAGTTCTCCACCGGCCAGATCCTGCCGAACGAGCGCGAGCTCGCCGCTCGCTTCGGCGTGGCCCGGGCCACCCTGCGGCAGGCGCTCGACCAGCTGGAGCTGGAGGGCCGCCTGGTCCGCCGGCGCGGCATCGGCACCCTGATCGCGGCCCCCCGGGTCGGTGTCCCGGTGAACCGGCAGGAGGAGGGCTGGCCCGGTGCCGCCCGCAGCCAGGCCTGGCGCACCGTCGACTGCGCCACCGCCCCGGCCGCCCGGCGGCTGGCCGAGGCGCTCGGGGTCGCGGAGGGCGCCCCCGTGCACACCGTGCGCCGGGTGCGCCTCGTGCAGGGCCGGGCCGTGGCCACCGAGTCGCTGCACGTGCCCGCCGCCGCGCTCCCGCACCTGCCCGGCTTCCGTGCCGAGAGCGACCGCGCCCGTTCGGTGCTGCGGCAGCTGGAGCGGCTGGAGGTCGACGGCGAGTCCCGCTCCGTGGAGCTGGGCGTCGCCGAGGCCGAGCAGGCCGCCCTGCTGGAGCGCCCGCCCGGCTCGCCGGTGCTCGTGATGACCACTCAGTACGCCGCCGCGGGCCGGCTGGTCGCGCTCTCCGTCTCCACCTACCGCGCGGACACCTGCAAGCTGA
>NZ_BAAAKJ010000260.1:0-975 GCF_039527695.1 Kitasatospora putterlickiae | reverse complement strand
GGCTCGGTGGTGTGGGACGGCTCGGTGGAGCCGGTACGCCCGTCGACGCCACCCCCGTGGGTGCCGCCGCCTCCTGAACCACTCCCGAAAACCCTCAGGCCCAGGTCCGAGCGCCCCGCCAGGCGCCCGGGCCTGGGCCGTTTTCGCGTCCGGCGGGGGATCCCGGTGGCGCGAAGGCCAAGAACTTCTCGAAGTTCGTCGAGAAGCTCAAGATCGGCGAGTGGGCGGCCGACCAGCAGGGCGTGCGGGCGATGTACTACTTCGACGAGGCCGACACGCCGGACGATGTCATCAAGGCCGCCGAGAAGGTCCTCGGCAGCGACAACGTGTTCCTGTTCAGCATGGAGGACGACGACTGCGATGACGAGTGACGCGTTCATCGACTGGTACCGCACCCGTACCTCCGGGCGTGACTTCGGGCTCCTGGCCGAGGCCTTCGGGCGGGCGGGGATCCACCTCGTCCAACCCGGATTCGACACCGCCGTCCTGCTGGACGCCGAGGGCGAGCACGTCCGCCTGCCGGCCGGCCGGCCGGGTCGCCGAGCTCGTCGGGCTCTCCCTCGGCGACCTCACGCTGAAGTGGTGGTTCACCGCGGACAGTGACGTGGTGTGCGGGATCGCGTACTCCGGCTACGGCTGGGAGAAGCACACCTACTTCCTCGACGCCCTGACGGCCCGGGAGGCGGACGCGGTGGCGGAGGTTCTGCTCGGTGAGGCGCGGGCCCGCCCGGCTGAGACGGTGGCGCTCGTCGTCGACCGGACCGGGTGGACCGCCGAGTTCGACTGGGAGGCCGTGGCGGGCGGCGCGTCGGCGGCCGTTCCCCGCGTGCCCGACATCCTGGTCCTCGCCGGGCGGACCGCCGAGGCCCTGAGCGGGCTGCCCGCGGAGGCGGCCCGAAGCGTCTTCGCGCCCGGCCTGACCCTGCTGAGCGGCCGGTGAGCCGGCCCGTCCCGGGCTCGACGCGTGTCGAGCCC
>NZ_BAAAKJ010000259.1:7097-11980 GCF_039527695.1 Kitasatospora putterlickiae | reverse complement strand
TCACTTCGCCGCCTTCGCCAGCATCGCAGCAGCCCTCATCTGCGCCCGCAGGTCCCCAAATGAGATGTCTTCTAAGGAGGTGCGGCGGCAGGCGGCGGTTCCCGACAGGGTGTGACTCTTCCGGCCCACCTGGATCTGTACCGGTCGGAGCGCCATCGCCTGTCTTCGAAACGCCGCGGACCCCACCGGTGAACCCAACCCAACCCACAGAACCCGAGCCCACAGACACCACCACACCCCAACAACACCCCCCACGATCCCCACCCGGCCACTGGCTCGCACGGATATGCGGAGTGGTGCATTCCGGCCAGTTGCCAGCATGCGTTGGACCCGGCCGTCGTCAGCCGGTGCGCCAGCGCTCGAGCAAGCGGGTGGTCCGGTCGACGGCGGGGTTGTCGCGGCCGAGGACGGCGATCTGGTCGGGCACCAGGGCCTCCAGGTCCGCCACGGCGCCCCGGAAGTCGCCGGCCTCGGCCCGCCAGACGGCGAGTGTCTCGCGGCCGGCGAGGGTCTGCACCTCGACCGGGCCGAGGAGCGCCAACTCCTCGGTCAGGACGGCCTCCAGCAGCCGGACGGCCTCCGCCGGGTCGCCCGCGCGGCCCGTCCACTCGGCGTGCTGGGTGCGGGCGGCGAGGGTGCCGGCGTGCTCGGGGGACCGGGCGGTGCGCATCGCGGCCAGTTCGGCGTAGGCGTCGCGGGCGACGGCCGGTTCGCCGAGTTCCCCCCGGTGCTGCATCGCCGCGGCCCGGGCCTCCACCGTGCGAGGGTCGTCGCGGCCGTACCGGGCCTCCGCCTCGCGCAGCGCCTCGCCGTGCTGGGCCAGCGCATCGGTGTGCCTGCCGACCCGGGCGAGGAGGTGCGCGAGGTGGTTGCGGGTGCTGACGGCCCCCGGCGCGTCGGGGCCCGCGATCCGGGACCAGTCCTCGTAGATCCGTTCCAGCTCGGCGACCGCGCCGGGGGCGTCGCCCGCGTGCCCGCGCCAGGCGGCGGCGCTGCGGCGGGTCTGGAGGAACGCGTCCGACTCCGGTGCGAGCACCCGTGACTGATCGGCCAACAGGGAGGCGAACGCCTCCGCGCCGCCCCGCGCGTCGCCGGACTTCGCCTTCCACCAGGCCAGGTAGCCGCGGGTCTTGAAGAGCAACTCGTCGTCGTCGGGGAACCGCGTGGACACCTCCTGCCACAGGTCGGCGAAGTGCCGGGCGGCGCCCCCGGGCCGGCCGGACTCGCCGAGGCTGCGGCCCCAGCGGTACAGCACCTCGTGCGGCGCGGGGAGAAGCAGGTGCTCGAAGGCCCCGTCGGCCAGCACCGCCGCGTTCGAACGCAGCGCGCCGTCCGTCGCCGGGTCGACGTTGCCCTCCCAGACGGTGAGCAGCGCGTCGGCCGCGGCCGTGGCGACCCGGGTGGTCGGGGCCGGGGCCAGCGACTCCCGGACCGAGCGCTGCACCAGCTGGTGCACCCGGACGGCGGCGGTCGGCCGCTCGGGGTCGAGTTCGGCGAGGCTCAGGCGCCGCAGGTTGCCGAGGGCCTGCCGCAGGGTCCGTGCGGTGGGCGCCGCGCCGGTCCCGGACGGCAGCAGTCCGATGACGCTCGGCGCGGCCAGGACCGGCGCGGGTACGCCGTTGGGGTCGAGGAAGGAGACGAGCTGGAGGACGGAGCGGGCGGCGCCCCGGGGGCTGAGGGCGTCCGCCCGGCGCAAGGACAGGCTCCAGGTGAGCGCCACCGGCTCCGGGGCGCCCGGGATCGCCGATCCCTCGGGGAACACGTCGGTCAGCGTCAGCCGGCGGTCCGCCAGCTCGGCGCGGTACTCGGCGCAGCTCAGGGTCGGATTGTCCGCGAGGTACGCGCGGGCGTGCGCCAGGGCCAGCGGAAGGTATCCCAAGTCCTCGGCCAGGGAGGAGAGATCGGCGGCCTCGTCCCGGCGTCCGGACCGGACGGTGGACTCCCGGAGGTAGTCGGCCGCCTCCTGCGGGGTGAACATCCCCACGGGCACCTGGCGCCGCCGGTCGCCGCCGAGCGACGCCTCCTGCCGCCGGGTGGTGGCCACCGTCCGGCCGTACGGGGACGGCGCTGGCCACAGCGAGCGGAGGTCCTCCGGGTCCGCCACATCGTCGAGGACCACCAGCCAGCGGCGGGGGCGTTCGCCCGCCGCGACGGGCTTCGGGAGCAGCCAGGTCAGGAACTCGGCGGCGGCCTGATCGGGGTTCTTGTCGCTCGCGCCGAAGAGGTCGTGGGCTGCTGCGGCGTAGGACGCCACGATCGCGTCACGGGAGGTCGCCGTCACCCACAGGAGCAGGTCGAGGTGACCGTCACGGAGCTGGCGGTCCGCGAGGTCGGCGGCGATCTGGGTCTTGCCGGACCCGCCGAGGCCGGTCAGCACCCACGACAGCTGGTCGCCCCCGCCTTCGGCCGGGCCGGTTAGGTCGACCGGCAGTTCGCGGGTCCGGAACCCGTCCGCGCGGGGCGGTGGCAGGCCGCGCACGTAGGGCCACTCGACGGCCTTCGGGGGCGCCGGGAAGTGCACGTTCATGGTGTTCCCGGTGCCGACCACCATGGCCGTCGCCCCGTAGAAGGTGTTGTCCCGGACGGTGGCGGCCTCCCTGGCGGGCGGGGGTGTGCCGCCCGCCGGGGACGGCGCGCCGGTGCCTTCGGTCGGGTCCGTGGCCCGATCCGTGGCCGGGTCCGTGGCCGGGTCCGTGCTCTCGCCGGGGTGCGGCTCCGTCACTTGGTGCTCTCGCCGAAGGTCACGTCCACCTTGTTGTTGTTGCCCGCCGTCAGCGCGGTGGGACCCTTGAAGGTGTTGTGCTCGACGTTGACGCTGCCCTGCTCCCGAGCGGCCGGTGTGCCGTGCTCCCGCACCAGGGCCCGCAGCTCCTCAGCGAGTCGCTCCCGCTCCTCCTCGGGGGCGGCCTCGAACAGGGCGACGAGCCGCTCGCGCCAGATGGCCGCGTGCAGGGCGCGAACGTTCGCCGCCTCCTGCGGCGGGGCCGCCTCCAGTGCGGTGGCGGTGCGGTCGAGTTGCGCCAGTTCGAGGCGCTCGCCAGCCGCGTCGCCCCGCCCGAAGAGCCTCGCCGTACCGGACCGGACGCCCTCCCAGAGCGATGTTCCGGCCGCTCCCACCACCGCCGTACCACCGGCCGCCGCCAGCGCCGCCAGAGTCTCCGTCAGCACGGTTTCCCCCTTGCCGTGTCGATGTCTGCTGTCGTCCTACCCAGTCGGCAACCGGTAATCACCTGGCGGAAGTTGACCGCGTGCGGCTCCGGGATCGCGACCCTGACCGCCCGACAATGTACGGGCGGAGAGCCGTTCGCGGCTTCGCGCGCCCGGCGCCCGACCTGCGCAAACGCGCCAATGTCCTGCTCGTCATCGACACCTCCCCCTCCATGGACGCCGAGGTCGACGGCACCGGCAGGAGCAAGCTCCAGTTCCTCAAGGACGCCGCCCCCGAGCTGATCGAGGGCTTCGCCGACGAGGACCGCACCGGACTGTGGATGTTCTCCTTCACCGGAGCCCTCGACGGACGCTCCAACCACCGCGCCCTGGTCGACCTCGGCCCGGTCAGAACCCCTGCGGCAGTCGCACCCGCCGCACCACGGTGAACGAGAACATCCAGGTCTGAAGGCCGCCGATGCGACCGCCCTCTGCGAGACCACCGCCGCCGCGGTGAAGGAACTGCGCCTGACGCGGTGTGGCGGGGTCGAGGATACGGGTGGGGCGCGGACGGCCTGGTGGTCGTCGTCGGTCAGCGCGTGGAGGCCGGCGCGGCCGAGGGCGGAGCAGAGGGGTTGGGCGGCGGTGCCGGAGAGGAGCACCCGGCCGGTGCCGCCCGGATCGAGGACCTGGCCGAGCACGGATCCGCCGCCGCCGTCCGGCACCCGCTCGGCGGCGAAAGCCGGAGCCCGCGCGGCTGAACGCGGCTGTGGGCCTGACCGCCCGCCCGCACCTTGATGCCCCGCCCGGTGTTCGGGCCTGGGCAAGGCTGTCGGCGACGCCCCGGGGGTCCGGGAGTTCGCAGGCGGGTAACGATGATCGATTAAAGGTGCCTTCGGTGAATTCCGGGGTTCCGCCAACAAATCCTTGAGCGGGGCCCAGTATTGGTGCAGGGGAGGAAGCTGAATGGGATACGAAACACGCATCGATACCGCTTCTGTCATCAAGATCGCCTCCGATGTGCATGCGACCAGCGAGAGCAGCCGTCAGGGCATGCTGCTGAAGGACGCCTCCGAAGCGGGAGCCGGCCACCCCGGGTGGAAGGCCTCGGTGGCCAGTACCGCCTGCGTCAAGGCGTGGCAGGACCGGCTTCGCAAGGAGGCCGACGAAGTGGAGGCGGCCGCGAAGGCGCTGGCGGCCTCCGCGAACAACTACGTCAGCACGGACGGGGCCGTGGCCGGCTCCCTCGCGGAGGACGCCACCTGGCTGAAGGGGGTCTGATGCTCACCGTCGACGCCCTCAACCGGGCGAACCCCCAGTTATGGCGGCACGCCGGCGACGACGCCGCGAACACCGCCAAGCACTGCGAGCACGTGGCCTCCGTCGCCCGCGACGAGGTCGCCCGGACGCTCGGCAGCGCGTGGAGCAGCCTCGCCGCCGATGGCGCCCGCGCGCGCTTCGCACGCCACGCCGAGGCCTACGAGGCCGCCGCGATGGCCGTGCGCGCCATGGCCCGTACCTATGACGGGCTCGCTGAAGCCATCGCTGCGAGCCAGGGCGCCCTGCACAGCGCGCTCGACTACGCGAGCCGCAACCAACTGAAGGTGAACCAGGACGGCTCCGTGTACACGGACCCGGTCGCCCTGACGCCGGAGGCCTCGGCTGCGCTCCGGGACGTCATCAAGCAGACCCAGGAGATGCTCACCTCGGTCCTGCAGGCCGCCACGGCCGCGGAC
>NZ_BAAAKJ010000259.1:864-7070 GCF_039527695.1 Kitasatospora putterlickiae | reverse complement strand
GACGAACTGCGAACACTCGCGGGACTCGTCGGCGTCGAGGATCCGAAGGTCGTCCGCGATCTGCTGGGCGGAGCGGGCAACAGCGCCCTCGCCGTTGCGCTACGTCTCCAGGGCGGCGCGTCCGGCCTGCACGGGATCAACGTCTCCCCGGCCCAGATCGAGGCCGCGCGCAAGGCCTCGGCGGAGACCGGTATGAGCCTCGACCTCATCCTCGCCATCATGTGGCAGGAGCAGCAGTGGTACCAGAACTACGAGCCCAATCTGGACGGCCCCCTCACCGCGGCCGGGCGGCGGGCGAACTGGGCGAGCGAGGAGACGTTCAAACCGGACAAGTCCCTGGGCATCACCCACATAAAGCTGGCCACCGCCCGCGGCGTCATCAACGAGTTCCCCGGCAGCTTCCCCGGGCTGGGCCGGCTTTCCGACTCCCAGCTCGCCAAGTACATCGAGGAGAACCCCAACGAGGACATCCGGCTCAGCGCGTACTACATGAAGCAGCTCCAGAAGAGTCCGCACGGAGCGACGACCGACAAGCAGTTGTTCATGCTGTACGCGGCCGATACGCCCCAGGTGCGGGACTCCAACGCCCGGTACGGTGACGACAGTGCGCAGCGCAGGGCCGCGATCAAGGACCGGGCGGACAACTGGGACCGGCTCCAGGAGGCTCTCAGGGACGCGAACGCCTGGAACGGCCTGCCGGAGAGCGAGCGCCGCAAGGCGCTCGACGTCCTCGCCGCGCAGACCCCGTACGATCGCGAGGTGGACCTCAATCCGCTCTACACCGGTGCCGGTGTCTCCTCCAGCACGTACGGGACCGCGCCGTTGCCGCCGAACCGGGCACAGTTGCCGCCGGCACCGGTTCCCGTGTCACCCGTGAAGCCGCCGGCCGTGCCGGAACCGCGGCCGGGCACGCCGCCGACTCCCCCGAGGTGAACGGGTTCTCGCGGCGGGTCTGGTGGGCGTTGGTGGTGCCCGCGGCGGCGGCGGCCGCTTGCGGCGGCGGCCCGCCACCGCAGGTGCCGCTGCCCTCCGAGGTGCCCGCGACCTCTCCGTACGGCACCGCCGGCGAGTTGGTCTCCGCGCTCGCGCGTGGCGGCGTCCCCTGCGCGGTCACGCTCAGCAACACGCGCCAGGACGGAAGCTCCGATGCCGACTGCACGGCGGTGATCGACGGTGTCTCGTTCGAGAACGCGATCAGCGCCTTCGGCCCGTCGGTGACACGGGAGGAGATCGGCACGTCCGTCGACCACCGGCGTGGTCAGGGGCAGACGCTCGTCGCCGCCGGGAACTGGTACGTCCATGTGCGCGATCCGGCGTTCGCGCCGCAGGTCGCGAAGGCCCTGGACGCGGTCGTTCTGCCGGGCATCGGGATCGCCGCGCCTTCCCGCTCGCTGCCTGCCATCCCCGCGGCGCCGCGTTTCGACAGCGTCCAGCACCTGGCGGAAGCGCTCGACGGGACGGTCGGATGCACCGACCGCCAGGACAGCGGAGCCGGACAGGTGACCTGCCGGACGGGCGCCAAGATCGGCCGGACACCCAACTGCGCGGTACTGCAGCTCCACGCGGACGACACGGCACGGGACAAGGCTATCCGCAGCGAGATCTCCCACCCCGGCGCTCCGGCCTCACTGGTGACGGCGGGCAACTGGACCGTCAATCTGTGCGACTACTCGCTCGCCGACCAGGTGGCCCGCGCACTGGGCGGGGCGGTGGTCGCGTACGACGGGAACTGAGAAGAAGACGTCAGCCGGTGTGGCGGGGTCGCCGAGGAGCTCGGCGACGACCTGGGAGATCGGGTCGTCCTTCTCCGGGAACTCGTTGTCTTCGTCCGGGCCTCAAAGGGGGGATCACATCGGTCCCGCGCCCGGCGACCGCGCCCGCCCCGGCCGCCGGCTGTGGGTTCGGGGCTGCCATGACGAGGCTCCAGGCTGTTGAATGTGGCGTTGCGTTTCCGGGTCTGGCTCGTTGACGTTTCCCCGGTCCCGTACCGAGTACGGGGACGAACCGCCTGTGCTGGAGGCATACCTCGCGTGGCGCGAGGGCTATGGCGCGGACTATCCGACACCGGTGGTACCCCTGCCGACCTGGGGCTGCGCGATCTGGTCGCTCGTTGACCTCAGCACTACCGAGGGACGGATGTGGGGCTGGGACCCGCACGGCTCGTGCCTGTGCCACTCCCCCTTCCCCGAAGCGCTCACCCTGTCCGGGCGGCTCACCGGATGGCTGGACGGCCGGGAGGACTTCCCGGATCCGCCCAACCGAACCGACTGCCCGGACTGCTGACGCGACGCCTTGGCGGCCGTGTTGACATCGCCTCGCAGATCGATCACCACTGACCCCGCCCCACCTGAGGCGCGCCTCGCACGCCCTGAGCGTCCTACCCGCCTGGCCGCGGCACTACATCGTGTTCCTACGGCTGCTGTTCGTCCTCGCCGACACCGGCGAGCGCGCCGCCCGGCAGCGCATCCGCGACCTTCAGGCGGCGCGCTCGCCGGTCACCCGCTCGTGGCCGGCGCGGCCCGGCTGGACGGCCCCGGGTTCGAGCCGTCCTGGTCCCCGGTGTACCGGAAGATCTGGTTGCCGCCGTTGACACCCCAGACGGTGCCGTCGGCACCCGCGCCGATGTCACTCAGAGCGCCGGGGATGTTGATCCACGTGTCGGCGTCGTCGTTGGTGTACCAGTAGATGACGCTCCCCGCGTTCACACCCCACACTGTCGTCCTCGACCCAGCCGAGATGGCAGCGAGACCGCCCGCGACCTTCACCCAATCAGCCGTGTCGAAATCACCCTCCATTGACTGGTGTTGGCCGCCATCAGGGCGATGAGATGAACCGAAAAGGACAGAAGAACACTTCTTCCCCTGGGGCACACGCGGGGTCACGTCCCGCGACGTGGCGAGCTGACCGCGTCGGCTCCCCGGGGCGCGATCCCAAGCCGCCTGGCCCCCTCATCAAGGTGTGACTGCGGCATCGAGCCGCCCGTTGAAGTGCTGGGGTCCTCTCCAAGGTCGGAGGCCGGTGGGGAGCGGCCTGCGGTGTCGCGGTTGAGCAGGAGAGTCTCCGGTTGGCGCAGTCGGCGGGCGCCGGGTGGGGCCGAGATGAGACCACGGCGGCGACCCGCACTTGAGCGCCGAACTGGAGAGGCGCCAGATCGGTTACGTCCTCGCAGCCTCGCGCAAGCGGCCCATTCCCACACGCGGGCGTCTGATCTACAGCTTGAGCACTGAGCCGAGCCAAGCACGGGCCGGCCGCGGCGGTACCCGTAGGCCCCCAGGCGACTCGTCGGCCTCGGCAGCGGTAAGGGCGCTGAGCGCCCGCCTCGCGCGGCAGCAGGAGGCTCACGGTGATGAGGTGACGAGGCTGCGCAAGGCCCGGGAAGCCGCTCAGGGCGAGAACCTGGAGCTGCGTCGGTGCCTGGCCCGTCACGAAACCGATTGAGCGATGACGGCACTGCGCGAGGTTCAGCTCACAAAGACGCACTCCAGCCGGCTCCGGCCGCGACGAGCAAGGCGCCCTGGTGCAGGTCGAGACTGCAGGCGGCAGTGGGCGTCCCCACCTGGACGAGCGGGCCGGGGCCCTGGAACGCATCAGTGCGAAGACGGAAGGCATCTGGATCGGCACAGCCGACGGTACGCAGTCGCCAGGGCGCTGAAGAGTCGTCGTCGGTGTGGGGCGGCAGGGCGAGTTGGATCTGCGCGGCGGCCGGACGCTCTGTCTGGTAGTCGGTGTGTGCCGCTGTCCAGGCGGCCATGACGAGAGCTGCCTGTGGAGGCGTACCGGACACGGGTGGGCCGTCGGTGAGGGAGGGAGGTGTTCGTTCGGGAGCCCGGGGTGTCTCGATGATGTCCGGGCGGCCTGCGCGTTCTCTGAGGACGGTGGCGAACCAGCGGGTGAGGTCCGGGCCGCCATGGTCTGCCCAGGCTCGGATCACGTCCCGGAAGGCCGCCTCACGGTGACGGGCGCCGCGTTGCGACCCGGCCGCCAGGATCGCTTCGCCCGCTCCTGAGAAGGCTCGGCACAGCTTCAGCACGGGGATGTGATCCGCGCGGGCGGCGTAGCGCACCGAGCGGAGTTCCAGCATGGAGTGGTGCAGAAGGACGGCGGCAGCGTGCGCGTCGGGGTTCAGGTCTCCGCAGGGTGGCCGACGCGGGCCGCCTGACCGGCTGGCACGGGGAGGGGCGACCGCGTCCGCGCGTCGACCGGCGGTCGACAGGTGCCATGAACGGTCGTCCAGGCGGTATTCGCCACCGGCGGCGCGGAGCCGATCGCCCGGCCCCAGGGAAATCTCGATCTCCCGCACTCCGGCGTCCAGGATCACTCCCCGCGTATCGGAAAGGCCGAAGGCGATGTCGGTGACGCCGTCCAGCCACACGTCCAGCAGGGCTGGTGGCGCGGGCTCATCGACAGCGAACTTGCGGTTGGCGACCAATTGGAGAAAGGCGGTCAGACGAGGACCCGCACGCTCTACCTGCAGGTGGCGGACGGACGCCGTTGCCAGATCGTAGTCAGGGGCCAGCTCATCCACGTTCTGGCGCGTAAGCCGGTATTGCGGTGCCATGACGTGTCCGCGATAGTCGCGGCCTGGCGTGTGCGGCTCGGCCGGTGGTAGGAGCGCTTCGATGTCGTACCCGGCAATCGCGGCCTGCTCGGTCATCCATCCGCGCCGCCGCTCGCCGAGACCGGCCATCCACTCCAGTACGGTCATCGCCCGCCGCTCGCGTTTACGAGCGTTGGAGGTGCCTGCGGCCCAGAACAGCGGAAACAGATTGTTGTCCCACACATCCGACGCCGCGCGAATCGTTTCCCGGTCGAACAGGCGGACATCTGCCGCCGCCTCCGCCATCTGACCCAGTGAGCGGTCCAACAGTGCCGCCAGCAGGGACATGGCCGACGAGGGGCGCATAGGCGAGCGCGGTGCATCGGACGGTGGAGGGGCAGGTATGGCCACGTCGTGATCGTCGCACATCCTCGGATGCGCGGAGCTGGACGGTGTGGTCCGCGACGGGCTCCCGCTCGACGGATGTCTGCGGTCAGGACGCGGCCCCTGTCCGGGGCGCGGGCGGCACGGCCCGGCGGGGGTGGTCCGCTCGGGGCGCCGGGTCGCGGGAAGGCACAGGGGGTCCGTCCGTCCTCCGGTCGTGCCAGCTCCGTGTCTCGGCCCGCCCCTCGCGCGCCACGCTACCGGCCGGACGGCCGTGCCGCCCGGTGCCACAGGGGGGCCGGGCGGGCCGGTTCAGCGCAGTACCTCCAGCTCCGGCCAGTCGTCGCCGGGCCGGTCGAGGAAGCCGGTGGGCCGCCCCGTCAGGTACCGCGCGAAGAAGGCGGCGACGGCGGTGCGCTGGGCGGCCAGGGAGCGCCGGGGGTCGACGGTGCCGATGAGTCCGGCCGCGTCGGGGACCGGGAGGCGGCGGAGGAGCTGGGGCAGGAGGATCTGGAGGTCGGTGTACGAGCCGTGGGCGGCGTTCCGCAGCCGCAGGGCGTGCCGGGGGCCGGTGGACGCCGCCCAGCAGGAGGCCCAGCTCGGTTCGGTGCGCAGGGTCTTCGTACCGGAGGCCATCAGCAGGAAGGGCTTGGCGAGGCCGCTGTCGGCGACGGGTCCGAGGAGGGCGCCGTCGAGGTCGGCCGCCGCGCGGACGCGGGGCTCGTCGTGGGCGAGCTGGGCGGCGACGGAGCCGCCGAGGGACTGTCCGAGCACGCCGGTCCTGGCCGGGTCGGCGGCTTCGGCGAGCCCGTCCGGGAGCGGGTCGGTGCCGGTGTCGGGGCGGTCGCCGCGGGCGAGCCGGTCGAGTGCGCCGAGGACGAAGCGGGCGTCGGCCAGGCGGGCCCGGGAGTGCCCGGCGAGGAGGGCGGCGATGACCTCCGGGGTGAGGTCGTCGGGGAGCGGGAGGGCGCGTTCGACCCGGCCGCCGGGGAACTCGACCTGTTCGGCCTCGTACGTGGAGTCGAGCGCGACGACGAGGTGGCCGCGGCTCGCCAACTCCTCGACCAGGGTGGTGCCGAGGGCGCGCGAGCCGCCGTCGCCGGAGGAGAACAGGACCACGGGCAGCCGGCCGGCGCGGCGGGCGACGGGCGCGCCGGTGCGGGCGTGGGTCCTGATCCCCCGCCAGTCGGCGGCGCCGGCGGGGACACCGAGGGCCGGTGCGGAGTGGGCGTCCCAGTCGGCCGCCGCGGCCGGGGGCAGCCAGGGGGCCGTCGGGTGCCCGGCG
>NZ_BAAAKJ010000259.1:0-784 GCF_039527695.1 Kitasatospora putterlickiae | reverse complement strand
GGCCACGGTGGCAAGCGCGGCGGCGCCGAACATGCCGAGCAGGGCGCGGCGGGTCGGGGACATGGGCGGGCTCCTCGGGCGGTGCGGATGCGGGGTCACCACCAGGGTTCCGCCGCCGGAGGGTGCGGGGCGCCCTGCCGGGGGACGATCCCGCGGGTGGGCGCGGGTCGTCCCAGGGCGCGTGCGCTCCTCCGCGCGGAGGAGCCCCCGGTGTTCCGGGGTCTCCCCCGGTCTCCGCCGGTGGGCGGACGCCTTCGCGGGCGCGGGGGCCCTACCGTGGGCCTCCGGCGAGGACGCCGGACGACGCGGACGCGAGGACGGACACGATGACCGAGACCGGCGCGGTACGGACGGGCCCGCCGGGCGCCCTCGCCCGGCTGCCGTGGCGGGTGCCGCCCCTGGTGGCGGACGCCGCGCTCGCGGCGGCCCTGTTCCTGGTGACGCTCGGGCCGGGGCGGGTGGCGGACGGCACGGGCTTCGCGCTGCAGACCGCTCTGGTGCTGCCGTTGGTGTGGCGGCGGCGGGCGCCCCGGGCCGCGTTCGGGGTGATCGCCGCCGCGGCGCTCGCGCAGTGGCTGCTGGGGGTTCAGCTGCCGGCCGACGCGGCGTTGCTGATCGCCCTCGGGACGGTGACCGCGCGGGCGCCGTACCGGTCGGCGTGGGCTGCGGGTCTGGTGGCGCTGGCCGGGGCGGTGCTGGCGGCGGCGCGCTGGGCGCCCGAGGGCCGGTTCCTCGCCTCGGCCGCCGCGATGACGGCGGCGGTCGCCGCGAGCGCGCTGCTCGG
>NZ_BAAAKJ010000258.1:9579-24104 GCF_039527695.1 Kitasatospora putterlickiae | reverse complement strand
CGTCGGCCGCCCCGCCGCGGGGGCCGCGCCGCCGCCGGTGGTGCCGCCGGTGCTCACGCTGACCTCGCCGCCGCCGGAGCCGCCCACCGCGCCGCCGGAGGCGCTGCCGCCACCGCCGCTGCCACCGCCGGGCCGGGAGTTGTTGGCCGGCCCGGTGGGTGAGGCGCCCGGCGTGATCGTCTGGGCGGGCGGCTGGCTCTGCGACTGGGTCGGTACGGCCTGCGCGGCCTTGTCCTTCGGGCCGTCGTCACCCCCGCCCTGATCGGTCATCAGCCAGATGACGAGGGCGGCGACCGCGACGACGGCGACGAGCACGACGATGCGCCGACGCCAGTAGATCGAGGCCGGCAGCGGTCCTACGGGTTGACGCAGAGAGGGCACGCCCAAACTCTACGAGACAGTGTGTGCCCCTTGACGCACCAACACCGCACAGTCACCCCTTCCTTCACATGATCCGCCATTTGCGCCGTTCGGGGGAGGCTGAATGGGGTGTTTTGCGCCCTTGACCGGAACTCCATGATCCGCTTCGGCTCCCGACCCGGGCGTGGGAGGATCGAAGGGCCATGGCTGCCATCACCGTCACCCCCGTCACCCCCGCCGCCCCCGAGACCCCGGTCGAAGGGCCGGCGCTCGCGCTGCCGCTGCCCGTCCTGCACGCGACCGTCCTCGACTGGTACGAGGCCAACGCCCGCGACCTCCCCTGGCGCACCCCGGACGCCTCGCCCTGGGCCGTGATGGTCAGCGAGTTCATGCTCCAGCAGACCCCGGTCAAGCGCGTCCTGCCGGTCTGGGAGACCTGGATGGAGCGCTGGCCGACCCCCGCCGACCTGGCCGCCGAGGCGCCCGGCGAGGCGGTCCGGATGTGGGGCCGGCTGGGCTACCCCCGCCGGGCGCTGCGCCTGCACGGCGCCGCCGTGGCGATAGCCGAGGAGCACGGCGGCGAGGTCCCGGACGACCACGCGACGCTGCTCTCGCTGCCCGGCGTCGGCGAGTACACCGCGGCGGCGGTGGCCTCCTTCGCCTTCCGCCAGCGGCACGTGGTGCTGGACACCAACGTCCGCCGGGTGTTCGCCCGCGCCGTGACCGGCGTGGAGTACCCGGCACAGGCCACCACGGCGGCCGAGCGGCGGACCGCGACCGCGCTGCTGCCCGACGCCGCCGCGACGGCCGCCACCTGGGCGGTGGCCGTGATGGAGCTGGGCGCGCTGGTCTGCACGGCCCGCGGTCCCGAGTGCGGGGACTGCCCGCTGTTCACCTCCTGCGCCTGGCAGCGGGCCGGCCGCCCGCCGTACGAGGGCCCGGCCCGGCGCGGCCAGTCCTACGAGGGCACCGACCGGCAGGTGCGCGGCAAGCTGCTCGCGGTGCTCCGCGAGGCGCACGGCGAGGTGCCGCAGGCCCGGCTCGACGCGGTCTGGCCGGACGCCGTGCAGCGGGCCCGGGCGCTGGACGGACTGGTCGCCGACGGTCTGGTCGAGCCGGTCGAGCAGGGCGTCTACCGGCTGCCCCAGTAGTCCCGGTGGCCCGGCGGGGCCCGAGAACGCGTGAGGGCCCCCGTCCGCCGATGCGGCGAACGGGGGCCCCGGTGCGTTCCGGCGTCAGATCGCGGAGGCCTCGATGGTGTCGGCCGCGGCGGCCTTCCGGCCCTTCCGGCCCTTGCCCACCTTGCCGGCCGCGTCGCCCTCGCCACCAGCGCCGCCCTCGCCGCCCTCGGCGTCGGACGGCGGGGTACCGGCCCCGCGCAGCGGCACCTCGCGCACGAAGACCGCGGCCGCGACCGCGATCACCGCGACGGCGGCACCCCACAGGAAGACGGTGTGCATGCCGTTGGCGACCGCGTGGTGGTAGGCGTCCTGGACCGGCGCCGGCAGCGCCTTGAGCGCGGCCGGGCTCAGCTGCGCCGGGTCGCCGCCCTGCGAGCCGCCCGCCGCGGCGGCCGAACCGAGCCGCTCGTTCATGGTCTCGGTGACCCGGCTGTTGAACAGCGCCCCGAACAGCGCCACACCGAACGAGCCGCCGATGGTGCGGAACAGGGTGGCGGTCGAGCTGGCCACGCCCATGTCCTTGAGCTCCACGCTGTTCTGCGCGACCAGCATGGTGATCTGCATCAGGAAGCCCATGCCGGCGCCGAGCACCACCATCCAGCAGGCGGAGGCGAAGCCCGAGGTGTCGGTGGAGAGGGTGGAGAGCAGCAGCAGACCGGCGGTCATCACGATGGTGCCGATGATCGGGTAGATCCGGTACTTGCCGGTCTTGGTCACCGCCTGGCCGACCACCAGGGAGATCACCAGCATGCCGAACATCATCGGCATCAGCAGCAGGCCGGAGTTGGTCGCCGAGGCGCCCTGCACGGTCTGCTGGTAGAGCGGCAGGAAGACGGTCGAGCCGAACATCACGAAGCCGACCACGAAGCCGATGATCGAGACCAGGGTGAAGTTGAGGTTCCTGAACAGCGACAGCGGCAGCATCGGCTCCTTGACCCGCTGCTCGACGTAGCAGAAGCCGATCAGGGTGGCCGCGGCCAGCGCGGTCAGGCCGAGGATCTGCTTCGAGCCCCAGGCGTACTCCTGCCCGCCCCAGGTGGTGATCAGGGTGAGCGAGGTGATGCCGGTGGTGAGCAGCAGCGCGCCGAGGTAGTCGATCCGGGCCTTGTTGCGGACCTTCGGCAGCTTCAGCGTGACGACCACGACGGCGAGCGCGACGGCGCCCAGCGGCAGGTTGATGTAGAAGGTCCAGCGCCAGTTCAGGTGGTCGGTGATGAAGCCGCCGACCAGCGGGCCGCCGATGGTGGCGAGGGCCATCACCGCGGCGAACATGCCCTGGTACTTGCCGCGGTCGCGCGGCGGGACGAGCGCACCCATGATCGACATCACGCCGACCATCAGACCGCCGGCGCCCAGGCCCTGCAGCGCGCGGAAGCCGATCAGCTCGGTCATGTCCTGGGAGATGCCGGAGAGCGCGGAGCCCACCAGGAAGATCACGATCGAGGTGAGGAAGATGCCCTTGCGGCCGTAGAGGTCGCCGAGCTTGCCCCAGATCGGGGTGGAGGCGGCGGTGGCCAGGGTGTAGGAGGTGACCACCCACGACAGGTGCTCGGCGCCGCCGAGCTCGCCGACGATGGTCGGCATCGCGGTGCCGACGATCAGGCCGTCGAGCATCGCGAGCAGCATGGTGACCACCAGGCCGACCATGACCAGGCGGATCTCGCGGGCCGAGCGGGGCGCTTCCTCCTCGGCCGGTTTCTTCTCGGGGGAGCCGGTGTCGGCCTTGGGGTGTGACATGGGTGGGTGTCTCCCGGGCAGGGTGTCGGGCGACCGGTGCGGCCTGCGGACGGCCTCCTTACTTGTCGCCCGGCTAGTTTGTGGACCGTCGGCACGGTAGGTTGTCCACTAGCCGGTCGTCAAGCCAGTTTTTCGGCGGGCTCCCTGGGCAGGAAGAATGGGCACGGGAGCGGACGTCGCACAGGTGTCCGCCGCCGCGCCGCGACGGCCGTCGGCCGCCGCGTGAAACGGACCACGAAGCAGGCAGAGGCAGGCGATGGGCACCACGCACGGCCCCCGTAGCGACACCCGGGCGCGCATCGTCGCCGTCGCCCTGGAGCTCTTCTCGGAGCAGGGCTACGAGCGCACCTCGTTGCGGGAGATCGCCGACCGCCTGGGCGTCACCAAGGCCGCGCTCTACTACCACTTCAAGACCAAGGAGGACATCGTCCAGGGCATCGTGGCGAGCACCGCCGCCCCGATCCACGAGCTGATCGCCTGGGGGCGTGAGCAGACCTGGACGCCCGAGGTGCGGGACGAGCTGATCCGCCGGTTCGCGGCCGGGATGTCCGAGCGGGCGCCGCTGCTGCGCTTCTTCCAGGAGAACCAGCCCGCGCTGCGCGACCTGGCGGCCGGGCGGGAGTTCCGGGACAGCATGATCGCGATGGTCCGGCTGCTGCACGGCCCGGAGGCGAGCTTCGAGGACCGGCTGCGCGCGGCGATGTCCCTGTTCACCATCAACTCGGCGCTCTTCCTGCTGCACCAGGACCAGCGGCCCGAGGACGACTGCCACGTCGACGGGGCACCGGTCGTGGAGCCCGGCCGGCAGGAGGCGGTCGAGGCCGCCCAGCACGTCGCGCTGGAGATCTGCCGGCTGATCGGCAGACCCGCGCCGACGGACTGAGCGGCCTCCTGGACCACCGCGCCGGGCCCCTCCTGGCGGGGGATCAGAAGTCGGTGACCCCACGCGCGGACAGATAGGCGATCGGGTTGATCACCGCGCCGTACTGGTTGGCGGAGCGGATCTCGAAGTGCAGGTGCGGGCCGGTCGAGTTGCCGGTGTTGCCGGAGCGGCCGATCTGCTGCCCGGCCTCGACGCGCTGGCCCGCCGACACCGAGATCGACGACATGTGGGCGTACTGGGCGTACTTGCCGTCCGCCAGCCGCAGCACGACCTCCTTGCCGTACGCGCCGTCCCAGCCGGCCGACACCACGGTGGCGTTGCCGACCGCGAGCAGCCGGGTGCCCGGGGAGACCGCGAAGTCCACGCCGGTGTGGTAACCGGCCGCGTAGTGGGCGTTGCGCACGCCGTACGGGTTGCTGGTCGGCGCGCCCGGGACCGGGGCGGACCACTGGGGAGCCGGGGCGGGTGCCGGCTCCGGTGCGGGGGCGGGTGCGGGCACGGGCTCCGGCGAGGGGGCCGGTTCGGGGGCGGGCGCGGAGGCCGGTTCGGCGGCGGGCGCCGGCTGCGGCTCGGCGGGCGGCGTGGGCAGCAGGTTGGCCGCGACCGCGACGTACTCCTGGGCCGAGGCCTGCTCCGAGGGCAGCGTGTACGGGCTCGGGCCCGCGACCTCGACCAGCGACGGCGTGCGCGCCGCCCCGTGCGGCGCGGTGAACGCCGAGCTGCCGGGGGTGGTCGGGGCGACCGTCTGCGCGGAGGCGCTGCCGGAGGCGGCCAGCAGCAGGGCTCCGGTCAGCACGGCCGCTCCGGCCGCGGCGGCGGTGGTGGAGTGGTTGCGGCCGGTCTGCCGGAGGAAGGAGTCGGCGAGCCGGCACAGGGCCGGCCCCAGAGGCGGGACGGAAGGCATGGAGCTCGACCTCATGAACGTACGGGGGGACAGCACGCGGAGCCCGTTCGGGCGCGCTGAGCGGGGGACCACTCAGGTGTAACCGTCACCGAGCGGAGTCCCAAACCGTGTGACGTACTACGGCGTGTAGTCATCCTCGCGTCGGGAATTCAAACCGACGGAGTAACGATCATGCGGTCGGATCGTCCGTTCGCGGGGCGCGGGCCGGCGGGTGTCACCCGGGCGGGCTACTACCGCCGCTCGTACCGGTGCCGGGGGTTGTGAGCAGCACCACCCGGAGCGCGGGTTTGAAACCCGTCCGGACAGACGGATCCGGCCCGCCCCCGCGGGTGCGGGAGCGGGCCGGATCGGCTCAGCGGTGCCTGGTCAGGGACCCGGCGTCAGTGCGCGGTCGATCAGTTGTCGACCGGGCGGACGCGGATCCAGGTCTCCAGGTAGTTCGAGGACTCGTTCTCGACCTCGATGCTGGTGCCCGTCTTCGGGACGATGACGCTGCTGTACGGGTTGTCCTTGGTCCAGTAGGACTTCAGGTCGGAGAACTCGTCCACGCCCTTGGCCTTCGGGACGACCGTCTCGACGCCGGCGCGGTGCAGGGTCAGCGAGTCGGTCTTGCGCGAGCCGAAGGTGGAGTCGTAGCCGTTGATGCGCGGGCGCATCAGCGTGCCGTCCTTCCACTTCAGCGGGTTCGGGTGCGAGTCGACCGGCAGGATCAGGCCCTGGCCCGGGTGGTTGGTGACGTTGTTGTCACTCTGCGACTGGTCCCAGTACCAGATCAGCAGGCCGGGCTGGTACGGGTAGTGCTCGACCCAGAGCGGCTTGTCGGCGAAGCCGAAGTTGTACGGGCCGACCTTGAGGGTGCGGTCGTACGAGACGTACTGGCGGTTCTCCGCGATGTAGTACTGGTTGTAGTCCTTGGTGAAGGACCCGGTGGTGCGGGAGAAGCCCTTGGCGGTCCAGCCGTTGTCGCCGTTCTCGGCGCCGTCGGTGAAGACGGTGGAGCCGTCGGCGGTGACCGCGAGCTCGTCCAGGGCCAGGCCCTTGAGGTGCAGGCCGCCGTCGGTGACGTAGCGGAAGCGGACCTTGACGGCCTTGCCGGCGTAGGCGTCCAGCGGGAGGACGAGGTCGCCCCACTTGTCGCCCGAGTTGCCGGACAGCGAGGCGTTGCCCGAGGGGTCCTTCGGCAGCGCGACACCGTTGAAGGTGCCGGCCAGCGCGGTCCAGTTGGTGCCGCCGTCGGTGGAGACCTCGGCGTAGCCGTAGTCGAAGTCCTGCTCGATGTCGTACCAGGCCTTGGCCGAGAGGGTGGCCGAGGTCTTGCCGGTCAGGTCGACGTCACGGGTCAGCGAGACGTTCAGGTCGTCCGCGCTGCCGCTCCACCACTCGTTGGCGCCCGCGTAGGGCTTGTTGACGGTGGTGGTGACGGCCTTCTTCGGCAGGTCGACGACCAGCGCCTGCGGGAGCCGGCTGTTGTACTCCGCCGGGCCGATGTGGTGGGTCGACTCGGTGCCGGCCTTGGCCTTGTCGTAGTTCAGCCAGCCGAGCTGGAGC
This sequence comes from Kitasatospora putterlickiae, assembly GCF_039527695.1. NCBI lineage: Bacteria > Bacillati > Actinomycetota > Actinomycetes > Kitasatosporales > Streptomycetaceae > Kitasatospora > Kitasatospora putterlickiae. The sequence continues at coordinate 17,491 of NZ_BAAAKJ010000258.1, read as the reverse complement.
TTGCTCCAGGCGTCGAGGTCGTTCGGCATGTCGCCGATCGAGTTCTTGCCCTCGCCCAGCCAGGAGCCCGACGACATCAGCGACCAGAAGCCGACCGAGTTGTCGATGCCGCTGCCGGAGGTGTCGTAGAGGTCCGGCAGGCCGAGGTCGTGGCCGTACTCGTGGGCGAAGACACCGAGGCCGCCGTTCTCGGGCTGCATGGTGTAGTCGCCGACCCAGACGCCGGTGCCGCCGACGGGGGTGCCGCCCAGCTTGTTGCCGGCCGGGCCGGTGGTGCCGGCGCCGGTGCCGTAGACGTACGAGCGGTGGGCCCACAGGGCGTCAGTACCCTGCTTGCCGCCGCCGGCCGACTGGTCCTCACCGGCGTGCACGATCTGGAAGTGGTCGATGTAACCGTCCGGCTCGTTGAAGTTGCCGTTCTGGTTGAAGTCGTACCGGTCCCACAGGTCGTACTGCGCGATGGCGGCCTTGATCTGCTCGTCCGTCTGGCCCTTGGCCTTCTGGTCGGCGACCCAGGTGTCGATCGCGTCGCGGATCAGGTCCTGCGCGTTGGCGCAGACGTGCTGGCCGCAGTAGTCCGAGCCGTAGCGGGCCTCGTTGTACTTGACCTTCACCCAGTCGGTGACCTGACCGTCCACCGAGTAGCGGCCCGAGGACTGCTTCTCGTAGTAGGTCTTCAGCGAGTCACCGGACTTGCTGAAGTACAGGTCCTGGTAGTGCTGCCGGTTGTAGTCGGCCTGCCAGAGGGTCGAGTTGTTGGTGGCCGCGTCCGGCTGCTCGATCTGGTTGCGCTGCGGACCGGGGGTCCCGCCGTACTTGATCTTGCCGTCCGGCGTCGTGGTGGTGTTGTCCACCTCGTCACCGAACTCCACCAGGATGGTGAAGATCTTGTCCGTGCGCTCACGGGCCAGCTCGACGTACTTGTTCTTGCCCAGCTTGACGCTGGAGCCGCCGCCGTGCTGCTCGATCTTGGCGGTGCCCGCGAGCAGCTGCTCGGTGGCGGCCTTCTGCTCGGCCTCGACCTTCTCGGTCAGCGGGCCCGGCAGGTTGTGCTCAGTGCTGGTCTGAACGGCATCGGCCGGGTCCGTCGGAACGGGGGCGGAGCCGGCGGCGACGGCCGTGCTCGGGAGCATGCCCGCGCCGAGAGCGGCTATGACCGCCGCGGCCGAGGCGACCGCGGCGGCTTTCCTGGTCATCTTCAACGTTGTGACGTCCTCCCCAAACCGGTCCGGCTCTTGGCCTTCCGGTAAACCAATGAAAGACAGGTGGACGTCATTTGATCCAAGCGTGGACGGAAAAGATAGACCTTGACCGTGACATGGCTACGGCGCTATCCTCCGCGACTTCGTATCATCTGACGCATCGTCAACAACATTGACATTAAAGACGACCGCAGCTTCGATCGCACCCGCACCGGCCCCCCATTCGGCCCTCGACCTGCCCCTTCGTGGGCCTGGTCACAGCTTCGGCGGCGGTGCGGAAAACGGTTTGGGCCCCCGGCGCGAACGCCGGGGGCCCAAACCGTTTGCTGTTATCTGTTAAATGTTGCTACTTCGTCAGGTCGGGACCCGTCGAGGCGACGGCGGCCGGGGTGTCCGCGACCGCGGTCTTCTCCTCGCCGCGGAAGGTGAACTTCGCTTCCTTGCCCTCGCCCTCGACACCGACGACCACGATGTGGCCGGCCCGCAGCTCGCCGAAGAGGATCTTCTCGGAGAGGTGGTCCTCGATCTCGCGCTGGATGGTGCGGCGCAGCGGCCGGGCGCCCAGGATCGGGTCGTAGCCGCGCTTGGCCAGCAGCTTCTTGGCCTCGACGCTGAGCTCCAGGCCCATGTCCTTGTCCTTGAGCCGCTCGTCCACCTTGGCGACCATCAGGTCGACGATCTGGATGATGTCGTCCTCGGACAGCTGGTGGAAGACGACGATGTCGTCGACGCGGTTCAGGAACTCGGGGCGGAAGTGCTGCTTGAGCTCCTCGCCGACCTTCGCCTTCATCCGCTCGTAGCCGGTCTGGGTGTCGCCCTGGGCCGCGAAGCCCAGGTTGAAGCCCTTGGAGATGTCCCGGGTGCCGAGGTTGGTCGTCATGATGATGACGGTGTTCTTGAAGTCGACCACGCGGCCCTGGGAGTCGGTCAGGCGACCGTCCTCCAGGATCTGCAGCAGCGAGTTGAAGATGTCCGGGTGGGCCTTCTCCACCTCGTCGAAGAGGACGACGGAGAACGGCTTGCGGCGGACCTTCTCGGTGAGCTGGCCGCCCTCCTCGTAGCCCACGTAGCCGGGGGGCGAACCGAAGAGCCGGGAGACGGTGTGCTTCTCCGAGAACTCCGACATGTCGAGGGCGATCAGCGCGTCCTCGTCGCCGAAGAGGAACTCGGCGAGCGTCTTGGAGAGCTCGGTCTTACCGACGCCGGACGGGCCGGCGAAGATGAACGAGCCGCCGGGGCGCTTCGGGTCCTTGAGGCCCGCGCGGGTGCGCCGGATGGCCTGGGAGAGCGCCTTGATGGCGTCCTTCTGGCCGATGACGCGCTTGTGCAGCTCGTCCTCCATGCGCAGCAGCCGGGAGGTCTCCTCCTCGGTCAGCTTGAAGACCGGGATGCCGGTGGCGGTGGCCAGGACCTCGGCGATGAGCTCCTCGTCGACCTCCGCGACGACGTCCATGTCGCCGGCCTTCCACTCCTTCTCGCGCTTGGCCTTGGCCTGCAGGAGCTGCTTCTCGTCGTCGCGCAGGGACGCGGCCTTCTCGAAGTCCTGCGCGTCGATCGCGCTCTCCTTCTCGCGGCGCACGTCGGCGATCTTCTCGTCGAACTCGCGCAGGTCCGGCGGCGCGGTCATCCGGCGGATGCGCATCCTGGAGCCGGCCTCGTCGATCAGGTCGATGGCCTTGTCCGGAAGGAAGCGGTCCGAGATGTACCGGTCGGCCAGGGTGGCGGCGGCGACCAGGGCGGCGTCTGTGATGGAGACCCGGTGGTGGGCCTCGTAGCGGTCGCGCAGGCCCTTGAGGATCTCGATGGTGTGCGGCAGCGACGGCTCGGCGACCTGGATCGGCTGGAAGCGGCGCTCCAGCGCGGCGTCCTTCTCCAGGTGCTTGCGGTACTCGTCGAGCGTGGTGGCACCGATGGTCTGCAGCTCGCCGCGGGCCAGCATCGGCTTGAGGATCGACGCGGCGTCGATGGCGCCCTCGGCGGCGCCCGCGCCGACCAGGGTGTGCAGCTCGTCGATGAACAGGATGATGTCGCCGCGGGTGCGGATCTCCTTGAGGACCTTCTTCAGGCGCTCCTCGAAGTCACCGCGGTAGCGGGAGCCGGCCACCAGGGCGCCCAGGTCCAGCGTGTAGAGCTGCTTGTCCTTGAGCGTCTCCGGGACCTCGCCCTTGACGATCGCCTGGGCCAGGCCCTCGACGACGGCGGTCTTGCCGACGCCGGGCTCACCGATCAGCACCGGGTTGTTCTTGGTGCGGCGGGACAGCACCTGCATGACCCGCTCGATCTCCTTCTCGCGCCCGATGACCGGGTCGAGCTTGGCCTCGCGGGCGGCCTGGGTGAGGTTGCGGCCGAACTGGTCGAGGACCAGCGAGGTCGACGGGGTGCCCTCGGCGGGCCCGCCGGCCGTGGCCGACTCCTTGCCGCCGGGGGTCTGGTAGCCGGAGAGCAGCTGGATGACCTGCTGGCGGACCCGGTTGAGGTCGGCGCCCAGCTTCACCAGGACCTGGGCGGCGACGCCCTCGCCCTCGCGGATCAGGCCGAGCAGGATGTGCTCGGTGCCGATGTAGTTGTGGCCGAGCTGCAGGGCCTCCCGGAGCGACAGCTCCAGGACCTTCTTCGCCCGGGGGGTGAAGGGAATGTGACCGGACGGGGCCTGCTGGCCCTGGCCGATGATCTCCTCGACCTGCTGGCGAACGGCCTCAAGAGAAATCCCGAGGCTCTCCAGGGCCTTAGCGGCGACACCCTCACCCTCGTGGATCAGACCCAGGAGGATGTGCTCGGTGCCGATGTAGTTGTGGTTGAGCATCCGGGCTTCTTCCTGAGCCAGGACGACAACCCGCCGCGCGCGGTCGGTGAACCTCTCGAACATCGTTTATCGCTCCTCAGAGCGGTCGGGCAGTTCGGGGTCCGTCCCCGCCCTGTCCTTCCGCATGCTAGTCCCGCTCAGCGGCGCGGCCCACGGATTCGCTCCCTTGAAGGGGAGCGAGATGCTGCGCGACCAGCCGACACCAATCCCAACCCGATGCTGGGAGACGGTGTTCCCGCCCGCGGGCCGGATGCACCGGATACCGCTACGCCATCGGCGAACAACCTCCGCCGCGACGCCGCCGGTGGGTGTCCGACCGGTCACGCGTCCTACCCCGGGCGGGGTCACGGACCCCGTCCCTCTGCATTCATACCCGGTATCGGGGTGGTTCTCGCGCAGTTTCCGCGGTGGCGGTGTTCGCCTGGCGAGAAGTCGTGCCGTCGCTGACGGTGTGCGCCGCGGGGCGCGGAGGGGTTCCCTCCGCGCCCCGCGCGTGTGTCGCGGACGCCTCAAGCGCCGCCCGGGACCCCGCACCCGTCCGGACGGCCGGGCGTCACCCGGTTCAGGACGCGTTGGCCTTCTCGTAGGCCTCGCGCACGTTGCTGGGGACGCGCCCGCGGTCGTTGACCTCCAGGCCCTGCTCCTTGGCCCACGCGCGGATCTTGGCGGTGTCCGGGACGCTGCCGGACGGGCGCGGCGCGGAGCCGCGGCCGGCGCGGCGGGTGCCGGCGAGGCGGCCGCTCTGCTTGCGCCCCTTCTCCACGTACGGCGCCAGCAGACCGCGGAGCTTGTCCGCGTTGGCGCTCTTCAGGTCGATCTCGTAGGCAACGCCGTCGAGCGCGAACGTGACCGTCTCGTCCGCCGACCCGCCGTCGAGATCGTCTTCAAGAATGACCTGCACCCTCTGTGCCACGGGCTTCCCTTTCCGCTAAACGACCCATTGCCTAAGGAAAGGAAAGCGCCTTTTCCCGGAAAACACAAACCCCTGGCCGCGTCCGGGGGCGGCTCACAGGTGCAGCAGCATGCGCGAGTTGCCCAGTGTGTTGGGCTTCACCCGCTCCAGGTCGAGGAACTCGGCGACACCTTCATCGTACGAGCGGAGAAGTTCTTCATAGACATCCGTAGCGATCGCCGCCGGGTCTGTCGTACCATCATCGGTTTCCTGGAGCTCCCCGATCTCCACGAAACCGTGTTTCGCGAAGAAGGCGACCTCGAACGTCAAGCAGAAAATCCGACGGACGCCGAGCCAGCGGGCGGTCTGCAGCAGCTTCTCCAGCAGCAGGTGTCCGACGCCGTGGCCCCGGCAGGACCGGTCGACGGCGAGGGTGCGGACCTCGGCGAGGTCCTCCCACATCACGTGCAGCGCGCCGCACGCGACCACCGTCCCGTCGTCGTCGCGTTCCGCGACCCAGAACTCCTGCACCGATTCGAACAGTGTGACGGTGGGCTTGTCGAGCAGAATCCCGTCACGCGCGTAGGCGTCGATGAGCCCGCGCACGGCCCGTACGTCCGTGGTCCGCGCCCGGCGGATGGTGACCTCCATGCCGGGACGTTATCGTGCCGGCCCCGATCCGGTCTCCCCGGTATCCGGTCCGCTCTCCGGGGAATCCGCGGCGGCCGGATCGGACGGGAACAGAGCGGCCACCCGCAGCGCGTCCCGCAGCGCCTCCCGTTGCTCCGGTGACATCAGGCCGAAGAAGTGCACCAGGGCGGCCGCCGGATTGTCGCTCGTCGCCCACGCGTCGTTCATCAGCGCCGCCGTGTACGCCTCGCGCGAGGAGACCGGTTCATATCGATAGGCCCGCCCCGCGCGCTCCCGGCGGAGCCAGCCCTTTCTGTGCAGCTTGTCCAGGACGGTCATCACCGTGGTGTACGCGATTTCGCGTTCCGACCGCAGATCCAGGAGAACCTCGCGAACCGTGACCGGTCGGTTCCACCGCCACACCCGGGTCATGATGGCGTTCTCAAGTTCGCCGAGTTGCCGGACCATAGTCCGGCCAGGATAGGGAGTGAATGGGGCAAATCTTGTGAAGTGCCGCCAAACCGGCGCGCCGCCACCCCCGGAATGCGGGAATGGCGGCGCGCGGTGTTCGCGGGCGGCGACGGGGTCAGTCGACCAGGTCCTCCTTGGCCTTCTGGTTCCCGCCCTGGCTGCGGATGATGGCCCGCACCAGGAATCCGAAGCCGATCGCCATGACCAGCGGCGGGACGATCGCGCTGACGTAGTCCATCAGGTCACTCCTCCTCGGTCTTCTCCGCCGTACCGGCGGACGCCTTGGGCTCCGGCTTCACCAGCGGGAAGAGCACCGTCTCCCGGATGTTCTTGCCGGTGAGCAGCATGATCAGGCGGTCCACCCCGAGACCGAGGCCGCCGGTGGGCGGCATCGCGTACTCCAGGGCCCGCAGGAAGTCCTCGTCGACCTGCATCGCCTCGACGTCGCCGCCGGCCGCGAGCAGGGACTGCGCGGTGAGGCGGGCGCGCTGCTCGACCGGGTCGACCAGCTCGGAGTAGGCGGTGCCGATCTCGGTGCCGAAGATCACCAGGTCCCACTTCTCGGCCACGCCCGGGACCGAGCGGTGCTGGCGGGTCAGCGGGGAGACCTCGGTCGGGTAGTCCTTGATGAAGGTCGGCCGGACGGCGTTCTCCTCCAGCAGGCGCTCGACCATCTCCAGCACGATCTGGCCGTGGCCCCACTCCTTCTCGAAGGGGATGCCGTGCCCGGCGGCCAGCTCGCGCAGCTCCTCGACGGAGGTCTCCGGGGTGACCTCGGTGCCCAGGCGGGCGGAGATGCCGGGGTAGACGGCGATCTCCTCCCAGGGCTCGGCCAGGTCGATCTCGTGCTCCACGCCGTGCGGGTCCAGGCCCTTGATCACCGTGGTGCCCAGCGCGTCCCGGGCGGCGTTGACGATGGTGGCGCGGATCAGCTCGGCCTGGGTGTCGTAGTCGCCGTAGGCCTCGTACGACTCCAGCGAGGTGAACTCGGGGTTGTGGGTGGAGTCCGCGCCCTCGTTGCGGAAGTTGCGGTTGATCTCGAAGACCTTCTCCGCGCCGCCGACCACCAGCCGCTTGAGGTACAGCTCGGGGGCGATCCGCATGTAGAGGTCGATGTCGTACGCGTTGATGTGGGTCTTGAACGGCCGCGCGTTGGCGCCGCCGTGCACCGGCTGCAGCATCGGGGTCTCGACCTCGATGTAGCCGCGCTCCTCGTAGGTGCGGCGGATCGAGCGGACCACCTTGGAGCGCAGGTGGAGGATCTCGCGGGCCTCGGGGTTGACGATCAGGTCGACGTACCGCTGGCGGACCCGGGCCTCCGGGTCGGTCAGGCCCTTGTGCTTGTCCGGCAGCGGGCGCAGGCACTTGGCGGTGAGCTCCCAGCGGTCCACCATCACCGACAGCTCGCCGCGCCGGGAGGTGATCACCTCGCCCTCGACGCCGACCTGGTCGCCGAGGTCGATGTCGGACTTCCAGGCCGCCAGCCGCTCCTCGCCCAGCTTGTCCAGGGAGAACATCACCTGGAGGTCGCCGGAGCCGTCGCGCAGGGTGGCGAAGCAGAGCTTGCCGCCGGTGCGGGAGAGGATCACCCGGCCGGTGATGCCGACCCGTTCACCGGTCGCGGTGTCCGGGGCGAGGTCCGGGTGCTTGGCCCGGAGGTCGGCGATGGTGCTGGTCCTGGGGAAGCCGACCGGGTAGGGGTCGACGCCGGCGGCCCGGAGCCGGTCCAGCTTCTCGCGCCGGACGCGCATCTGCTCGGGAAGGTCGTCGGTCGCGGGGATAGGGCTCTGATCGCTCACCCCACCAGGGTAGCCAGCCGCGACCGGTGCTCCGCCACGGGATTACCGTGCCGCGCGGTGCGGAGGGGCCGCCGGGAACGGAACCGGGGAGGCCGTGCCGGACCGATCCGGCGCG
>NZ_BAAAKJ010000258.1:0-9521 GCF_039527695.1 Kitasatospora putterlickiae | reverse complement strand
CGCGGCCGGGCCGGCCGGCGGCTTGGGGCGGCGGCCGAACAGCTCGGCGGGGGTGGGCATCCGGTGCGGCCGGGCGGGCTTGCGGCCCTGCGGCGCGCGGGGGTCGGCGGGCTGCTCGGCGGGGGGCTCGGTGGTGCTCATCGGGATCCGTCCTCCAACAGGGGTGCCAACGGGGATGGGGCCAACGGGGAAGGGGGAGGTGCTCGGGGGTGCGGCGGGGCTCGGTACGGCGACGAGGTGGCGCTGGCCGGTGGTGAGGGCGAGCCGCTCGCGGACGGCGGCCTCGGCCAGCGCGTGGCAGCGCCCGGCCAGCCGGGAGCGGCGGGAGCGCTCGCCCTGGCCGCAGGGCTGGCGGCTCAGTCCGCGCAGCGCGGTGAGGTCCTCGGGCCCGGGGAGGTAGCCGTCGGTCACCGCCTCCTCCAGCCGTTCCAGGTAGCCGCTGGCGCTGCCGGGCAGGGCGGCCCGGTAACGGGCGAGGTCGGCGAGGAGGAAGGCGCGCAGCCGGCCGCCCTCCTGGACGGCTTCGTCGATCGCCTCGGTCAGGCGCAGCGCGTCCTGGACGTCCTCGGCCCACAGCGCCGCGCCCGCGTCGGCGAACGCCGGCCCGCCGGGGAGCTGGAGGTGGACGGGGACGGCGGGGTGCAGGGCTTGGGCGAGGGCGCGGCGCAGCACGCGGACTTCGTCGGCGCTGAAGGCCATGCCGCCGCGCGATCCGTGTGGCGTAGGCATGGACTGACACTACGTGAGGAATATCCGATTTGTCGGTAGGTCCGCGCCGACGCCCCACGTTTGCCCCGGGAACGTCCTGCGGGCGGGCCGCCGGGGCCCGCCCGCAGGACGGCAGGGGCCGGTGCCGGGGTCAGCGCCGTAGCGCCTCCGCGGGCTGGATCCGGGCCGCCCGCCAGGCCGGGTAGACCCCGGCCAGCAGCCCGGTGAGCAGGCCGATCACCGGTGCGGCGGCCACCGTCGCCGGGTCGACCACCGGTGTCCACTCCCGGGCCAGCGCCACGCCGAGCACCGTCAGCACCCCCAGCGAGGTGCCGACCAGGCCGCCGATCAGCCCCAGCGAGGCCGATTCGGAGAGGAACTGGCCGGTGATGTGGCGGCCCCGGGCGCCCAGCGCCCGGCGCAGTCCGATCTCACCGGTCCGCTCCAGGACGGCGACCAGGGTGGTGTTGGCGATGCCGACCGCGCCGATCACCAGGCAGATCCCGGCCAGCAGCAGGAACAGCTGGTTCAGGTCGGAGGTGACGTTGGAGCGCAGGGTGCGCGGGTCGGGTGGCGGGACGGGTTTGAAGTACTCCGGGTGCGCCGGGTCCAGGGCGAGCGGGGCCTCTGCGGCGATCTGCTGGGCGGCGCCGATCCTGGTCGAGATGATCATCTTGGCCCGGTCCCGCTCCGGCTCGCCCCAGAGCTGGGCGGCGGTCCCGCGCGGCACCAGCACCGAGAGCAGCAGGTCCGGCTTGCGCTTCACGTCGTCGACGATGCCGATCACCGTGAACGGCCGGTTGTCCAGGAAGACCGCCGGCTGGGTGTCCAGCGTGGTGATGCCCAGCCGGGACGCCAGCGCCGCGCCGATCACCGCCACCCGCCGGGCGGTCGAGTCGTGCCAGCCGTCGAAGGTCCGGCCCTGCGCCAGGTGCGGTTCGGCGGCCGCGAGCACCCCGGCCGAGGCGGCCACCACCGAGACCTGCTCGCCACCGGCCTGCCGGCCCACCGGCGCGGACCGGACCGTTCCGGAGGCTTGGCTGACCGGCCAGTAGACGCCGGCCGCCTCGACCCCGTTCAGCCGCTGGATCCGGGCGTCGGCGTCGGCCGGGAAGGCGAGGGGCACCAGCTCGGGGCGGGTGCCGCCGACGTCCTCGACGCTCACCTCGGTCGCGCTCAGCACGCTGAACCGGGAGTCGATCTGCGAGGAGGTGGTCGCGGTCAGCCCCAGGATGGCCACGAAGGTGCCCACCCCGAGGACGGTGCCCAGGCCGGTCAGCGTCGAGCGGGCCGGCCGCTGGAGCACCCCGGCCAGTGCCTCGGAGAGCAGGTCGCGCAGCGGGAACCGGGAGGGCTCGACCACCCGGTCGCGGCGGGTCGGCCTCACGCCGCGACCACCTCCTCGCGCAGCAGGCCGTCCCGGATCGCCACCGTCCGCCGGCCGCGGGCGGCCACCTGCGGGTCGTGGGTGATCAGCAGCACCGTCAGGCCCTGGGCGTGCAGTTCGTCCAGCAGGGCCAGGATCGACTCGGCGGTGACGGTGTCCAGGTTGCCGGTCGGCTCGTCGCAGAGCAGCAGCGATGGCCGGCCGACCAGGGCCCGGGCGATCGCCACCCGCTGCCGCTCGCCGCCGGACAGCCGGGTCGGCAGCGCGTCCAGCCGGTGGCCGAGGCCCACCCGGACCAGCGCGGCGCGGGCCAGCTCGTGCCGCTCGGCCGCCGCGCGCCGGCCCCGGGTCGCCGTGTAGAGCATCGCCAGGGCGACGTTCTCGGCCGCCGAGCGGTGCGGGAGGAGGTGGAAGGACTGGAAGACGAAGCCGATCCGGCGCCCGCGCAGCGCGGTGCGGTCGGCGTCCGGGAGTGTGCCGGTGTCGATGCCGTCCAGCAGGTAGTGGCCGGTGGTGGGGGCGTCCAGCAGGCCGGCGATGTTCAGGAAGGTGGACTTCCCGGAGCCGGACGGCCCGATCACGGTCACGTACTCGCCGGGGGCGACCGCCAGGTCGCACGGCTTGAGGGCGGCCACCGGCGGCGGGCCCGGGTAGGTCAGGCCGACCTGGCGGAACTCGATGACGGGGGTGGCCGGGCCGGCCGCGTCGGGCGCTTCGCTCACTTGGCGCCCGCCCCACTGGCGTCCTTGACGCCGACGATCACCCGGTCGCCCTCCTTGAGCGTGCCCTCGGTCAGCGGCCGGACCTCGGCGCTGCCGCCGCCGACCGTGCCCGGGGTGACCTCCACCCGGCGGCGCTGCCCGTTCTCGTACACCGTCACCACCGTCCTGCCGTCCGCCGTCGCGGATATCGCCGACAGCGGGACGACCAGCACGGGGCCGGCCGAGGAGGCGGCCTGCACGGTCAGCCGGACGTCCTGGCCGGCCAGCCGCGGGTCCAGCGGGGCGTCCGGCTGGACCACCATCGGGTAGCCGTTCGCGGCGCCCTGGGCGGGGGCCGGGTTCTGGCCGCCGCCCTGGCCGGTCCCCGGCGCGGCTCCGGCCGGCTGGCCGTCGCCCGGTGTGTCGGCCACCGCGCCGACCTTGCCGGCGGCCTTGACGCCGGTCACCTCGGAAAGGATCTCCACGGTCTGCCCCGGGTGCACCAGGCCCTTGTCGGAGATGCTCAGACCGCCCTTGACCACCAGTGCCCCCGCCGAGACGGTCAGCACCTTGCCGGAGACCTCGCCGCCGATCCGGCCGGCCACCGCGTCGACCCGGGCCGGGAAGCCGGAGAGGAACAGCAGCTCGGCGGCCGGGACCATCGGGCCGGCGGCGGTCTTCGCGTCCGTCACCTTCTTCCGCAGCTTGGCGAGGTCCTCGGTGGCCCGGGTCACCTGCTTCTGGGCGGTCTCGACGGTGGTGCGGGCCGCGTCCACCGGGCTCTCCCCGGCCGGGCCCGTTCCGCCGGTGGTGCCGGACCGGCCGGTGCCGGCCGTCGCCGCGGGGGCCGGCGCGGTGGCGGCGGGGCCGCCGGTGGGCCCGGCGGTCGGTGCGGCGGTCGGTGCGGCGCTCTGCTGCGCCTGTTGCTGCCGGGCGGCCGTCACCGCGTCGTCGTACTGCTTCTTCGCCTGCTTCAGCGCGTCCTTGGCGTCCGCCAGCGCGCGCTCACCGCCGGTGACCGCGTCCTGGGCGGCGGTCACCTGGGTGTCCCCGTCGGGTGTGGCGGGCATCGGGTCGTAGCCGCGCGCGGCGTAGAACCTCTTCACCGCCTCCTTGGTGCCCGTGCCGTAGGTGCCCTCGGCGTCGCCGTCCGAGCCGAACCCGAGCTCCTTCAGGGCCTGCTGGAGCTGCTTGACGTCCTGCCCGGTGGCGCCCGGCTTGAGGTCCCGGTACACCGGCAGGTCACCGTGCATCGCGAACACCGGCCGGCCCGCCACCTCCAGCACCGACTGTCCGGCCTGCACCTGGTCGCCGACCTTGAGCGGCAGCTTGGTCACCACCGGCTTCGCCCCCGTCGCGCCGCCGCCCCCGGCCGGCGCCACGTCCACCGACTGCCCGGCGCTCACCTGGCCGCGGATCACCACGGAGTCGGTCAGCACCCGCTTCTCCACCGTGGCCGTCAGCACGTCCGGCGCCGGCGGTTCGCTGTCCGCCGCCGCCTGCGCGGGCGACTTGATCATCGTCGACGCCGCGACGCCGCCCCCGGCCAGCGCCACCGCCGCCGCCATGACCAGCACCAGTGCCCGCCGGCGCCGCCGGACCCCCCGCTCGCCGCCGCCCACCTCGTCGTCCGCCGCCGTCTCCGGCGTCACGTCCACCCTCTCGGACTCCACGCGCCCCCACCCTCGTTTCGGAAAACGAATCCAACTGTCCCATGGTGATAACAGGTTGACTGAAACTCAAGGTTTGCCTGCGAATCTTCCGGCTCAGGCGGCCTCGGTCGGAGCCACACGTCCGCCGGCCTGTCGCCCGCCCGGCTCCCGGGGTCCGCCCGGGCGACCGCCAACTCCTGCGCCCCGGCGGCGCCGACGACCCTCTCCGCCGCCCCGCCTCCAGCGGGCTCAGGGCCTGGGCGGCCGGTGTCGCGTACGGGTTGGAGGTCGGACGCTGCGCCCTCCGAGTGGTCAGGATCTGTTCGTCCGTCACCGGCGGCCGCTCGGTGACCCGGTGCCCCATGTCCCGTGCGCAGCGCACTCGGCGGAGAGCTTGTGCAGGGCGTTCTCGAAGACGGCCTGGCTCTCCGCGCCCCCCGCGCCGCCGCTTCCAGTGGCAACGCCGCGGCCGGAGGGTCTCGGCGGCGGCCTGCGATGCCGGTGGTGCGGCCGACGGGCCGAGGAGGCCCCGTCGGTGCCGCCAAAGGAGCACCCGGCCAGTGCCATCACCGTAGCCACGGCCGGCGCAGTAGCGCCCGCGGGCACTGTCGGGTCCGTCGCGCCTCGTCGTCCGGCCACTCGCAATCGGCCCTGCCCCACCCTCGTTCCGGAACTCGATCCACCTGGCGGACCATGCGGAGGTGGCTTGACGTCAGGGTTGTCGGGGGTCGACTTCGTCTGGGTGGCCATGGGTCAGGAGGCGAGGGCCTCGGCGGCGAGCTTGACGCGCTTGTCGATGTCCTGCTTGATGGCGCTCAGGGCCTCGGCGTTCTGCTCGATCAGGGCGGTCTCGTAGGCGGACTCGACGGTGTACCAGACACCGACCACGTTGTGTTCGGCCTTGCAGGTCGCGTCGGCGGTGGCGGTCTGCCGGGCCTTCTCGGAGGATGCGCCGAGGGTCTGCCACTGCGGGTCGTCGGTGGCCGCCATCGGGGTCGGGTAGTTGTAGCCCTTGGCCTTCATGCAGCCGGACCAGGCGGAGAAGGCGGCGAGCAGGCGGGGGTCGGTCTGGGACTGCTTCCAGCCGGTGTCCTTGACGTCGAGCGCGAGCTGGGCGTCCCCGCCGTTGTTGTTGGCCGGGGCGGCGCCCAGCTTGCCGCTCGCTTCGCCGAGGCAGCCGCCCGGCGGCACCTTCTGGCCGTTGACGTCCTGCCCGCCCTGCGGGGTCTGGCCCGGCATGATGGCGATCGCGCCGTTCGGGCTGCCGGTGAGGGCCAGCTCGTACGCGGGCGGCTTCGGAGCGGCCGAAGGCTTCGCGTTGGTGACGGGCGTCTTGGAGCCGTAGCCGTACTGGGCCGCCTCGGTGGCGTTCGTGACGAAGTACCGCCGCTGCGTCAGGTTCGTGGTCGCACCCCCCGCGCCGGACGGTGCGGGAGGCTCGATGGAGGTGAAGCCGAACCGGGCCATGCAGCGGTCCGTCAGCGCGTTCTTCGCGGTGGCCAGTTGCCTGCCCTGCTCACCCGTCAACAGGTAGGCCTCAATGGGGAGTGCCTTGTCCTCGGCCTGGACGAGGGTCGGCACAGCGGAGACCGACGGCGGGGCCACCGAGAGACCCGCGCCCGCGGGCTTGTCGTCGGACGCGGCCGTGGAGGTGCAACCGACCGCGAGGAGCAGGAGCGCTCCTCCGGTGAGCAGCCGCGGTCGACTGAGTGGCGAGGCGTGTGTGGCCATCTGGTTCAGGTCTCCGTGCTTCGGTCGTGCGGTGGGCGGTGCGGGCCCGGAGGGCACCCGGTCATTCGGGCCCGCACCGTGAGGACGGGAGGGTCAGCCGGCGTACTGCCAGGTGCCGGCGGCGTTGTCGTTCTTCACCACGCCGAGGTCGGCGAAGGCACCGGGCCGGATGATGTTGTGGTTGCCCCAGGGCGTGGTGCCACTGCGCTCCCAGATGGTGACCTGCCAGTAGCGGTCCCCGTTGGCCACGGAGGCGGCGTGGTTCTTGACCTCGACACCCGCGCCGCTGCTGCCGTACTGGCCGGCGCTGAAGTACGCGCCGGCGTAGTCGTTGATGTCGCTTTCGTGCTGGAACTGGGCGCCCAGGTTGTAGTTGGAGGAGTTGTAGAACAGGCAGGCGTAGTTGTACGTGCAGGTGCCGATGGTGGCCGCCGAGGCGGCCGGGGCGGTGGCGACGGCGGTGCCGAGGCCGGTGGCGAGGATCGCGGCCGTGGCCACGATGCGCTTGACGTTCACGTTGGACCCTTCGGATGGCCCGCCCGTGGAGCGGACGGGGGTACGAAGGAGAGAAGCCTGGTACTTCCCCCCGGTTGGAACGCCGGGAGTCACGGATGCGGACCCGTACCCCCGAGTGCTGCCGAATCTAGGCCTTCCTTCGCATCAAGACCATTGTCCGCAAGGACAGTTGGCCATGCGGTGATAGAGCGCGACCATGGCCAGGCGTAGCCGTGAGCCGACGCCGAGGCGGTCCATCAGGGCGGCGACGTGGGCCTTGACGGTGCGTTCGGTGATGCCGAGGCGGTCGGCGACCTCCTGGTTGGAGAGGTCGAGGGCCAGGAGGTGGAGCACCTCTTCCTGGCGGCCGCTCAGGCTGTCGATCCGGGACGCCGAGGTGCGCAGGTCGTCCAGGGCGTCGTCGACGGCCGTGATGGTTCCGTGCATGTGTTTCCCCCCTCAGTGCCTACCGCTCCTAGGCGGGGAGCGGTGGGTGATGGGGCCCCGGCTGTCGACGCTAGCACGGGATGGGGTGCGGACGATGATCACGTGCAGTCGCGATGGGGGGACCGTGCGTGAATGTCCTCGTTCGTGAAGGTGTGAGGTGCGTCACACCGATGCGGGGTCAGCTCGGGCGGTTGCGCTCGTAGACCAGGCGCAGGCCGATCAGGGTCAGCCAGGGCTCGTGGACGTCGATCGAGCCGGCCTCGCCGAGGACGAGCGGGGCCAGGCCGCCGGTGGCGATCACCTGGACGTCGTCGGGGTCCTTGGACAGCTCGCGGGCCATCCGGTCGACCAGGCCGTCGACCTGGCCGGCGAAGCCGTAGAGGATGCCGGACTGCATGCCCTCGACGGTGTTCTTGCCGATGACGTTGCGCGGGCGGGTCAGCTCGATCTTGCGCAGTAGGGCGCCCCGGTTGCCGAGCGCCTCGACCGAGATCTCGATGCCGGGGGCGATCGCGCCGCCGACGTAGTCGCCGCGGGCGTTGATCGCGTCGAAGGTGGTGGCGGTGCCGAAGTCCACCACGATGCACGGGCCGCCGTAGAGGTGGTTGGCGGCCAGCGCGTTGACGATGCGGTCCGCGCCGACCTCCTTGGGGTTGTCCATCAGGACGTGCACCCCCGTCTTCACCCCCGGCTCCACGATCACCGCGGGGACGTCGCCGTAGTAGCGGCGCGTCACCTCGCGGAACTCGTGGAGCACGGAGGGGACGGAGGAGCAGATCGCCAGGCCCTCGACCTTGGCGTCGGAGATCGCGGTGCTCGACCCCTGCGAGCCCATCAGGCCGTGCAGCAGCACCGCCAGTTCGTCCGCCGTGCGGCGCGGATCCGTGGAGATCCGCCAGGTCTCGACGACCTCCTCGCCGCCGAACAGGCCGAGGGTGGTCTGGGTGTTGCCGACGTCGATGGTGAGCAGCATGGGGTGCTTTCTTCGTCGAGGACCAGCGGACGGACGGACGGGCGGACGTGCGGGCGGAGCGGACGGACGGGAGGTCAGGCGCGCAGGTCCAGGCCGATGTCCAGGACCGGCGAGGAGTGGGTCAGCGCGCCCACCGCCAGGTAGTCGACACCAGTCTGGGCGACCTCGCGCGCGGTGGCCAGGGTGAGTCCGCCGGAGGCCTCCAGCCTGGCCCGGCCGGCCACCAGGGCGACCGCCTCGACCAGCTGCGGGACGGTGAAGTTGTCCAGCAGGATCAGGTCGGCCCCGGCCTCCAGGACCGGCGTGATCTGCTCCAGGGTGTCGACCTCGACCTCGACCGGCAGCTCCGGGTAGGCGGCCCGGACGGCCCGGAACGCCTCGGCGACGCCGCCGGCCGCGACCACGTGGTTGTCCTTGACCAGGGCCGCGTCCGACAGCGCCATCCGGTGGTTGGCGCCGCCGCCGCAGCGGACCGCGAACTTCTCCAGCGCGCGCAGGCCCGGGGTGGTCTTGCGGGTGTCGCGGACCACCGCGCCGGTGCCCTCCAGGGCGTCCGCCCAGGCGCGGGTGGCGGTGGCGATGCCGGACAGGTGGCAGAGCAGGTTGAGCGCGCTGCGCTCGGCGGTCAGCAGGTCCCGGGTGCGCGAGCGGACCGAGAGCAGCACCTGGCCGGCCTCGACCCGGTCGCCGTCCTGGACGTGCCGCTCGACCTCGAACTCCTCCTCGCAGACCAGCGAGACGACCGCCTCGGCGATCCGCAGGCCGGCCACCACGCCGGCCTGGCGGGCGGTGAAGTCGGCGGTGGCGACGGCGTCGGCCGGCACGGTCGCCACCGAGGTGACGTCCTCGCCGCCGGCCAGGTCCTCGGCCAGCGCCAGGGTGGCGATGTCCTCGACCTCGATCGGGTCCAGCCCGGCCTCCTCCAGCAGCTCGGCGAGCCGCGGGTCCAGGCCGGTCTCGTAGCCCTCGCCGTCCCCGCAGGCGCAGCCGTCGCCGCAGCCGCCGGCCAGCGGGAGCTCCTCGTGCTCGTGCTCGTGCAGGTGGGTCACGTCGGTCGCGTCGGTCATGGTGTTACTGCTCCTCGGGGGTGCTGACGGGGCCGCCGGAGGCGGTGAGGGTGGTGATCAGGTGGCGCCGCCAATGGGCGTCGTCGCGCTCCGGGAAGTCCTCGCGCCAGTGGCAGCCGCGGGTCTCCTCGCGCTGCTCGGCGGCGGTGACCAGCGCGTCGGCGACCAGCAGCAGGTTGGCGGCCTCCCAGGTCTCGACCCGGGGGTCGGCCGGCTTCTGCTCGGCGGCGTCGGCGCGGGACTGCTCGGCGATCAGCGCCAGCCCCCGCGCCGTGGCGGCCATCGACGCGGCCGAGCGCAGGACGCCCGCGCCGCGCGACATCAGCCGCTGGATCTCGGCCCGCGCCTCGGGCGCCGGGT
>NZ_BAAAKJ010000257.1:64897-77426 GCF_039527695.1 Kitasatospora putterlickiae | reverse complement strand
GGAGCGGGACCGCCGCGACACCGGCGGGC
Organism: Kitasatospora putterlickiae; assembly: GCF_039527695.1. NCBI lineage: Bacteria > Bacillati > Actinomycetota > Actinomycetes > Kitasatosporales > Streptomycetaceae > Kitasatospora > Kitasatospora putterlickiae. Next base: position 77,397 of record NZ_BAAAKJ010000257.1, on the reverse strand, counting down.
GCGAGGGACGGACGTCCGGCCGCCCGGCGGGCTCCTCGACGGGCGCGCCGGCCCGCGCCGCCCGGGCGGTCGCCAGCGCGATCCGCGCCAGCAGCGGGTCCTCCCGGACGCCCGCCGCGCGCTTCGCGGCCTGGCACCCGGCGCACCAGAGCGGCGAGGCGGGCCCGTCGGGATACGCCATCGCCTCCGGCGGCAGGTAGTGGCTGCCGCACTCGACGCATTCGAAGACCAGCCTCATCCGACGATCACCGTCCCGGATCCGTGACACCGACCGCAGGGCGACCAGAAGACGTGGATCTTGGGCACCATGCTTCCTTCCTCGTCCCGTTCGACCGTGGCTTCGGTCTTCTGGGTCCCCCCGGACCCGCCGCAACCGGAGCAGGCCTGGACCTCGGGCATATGCACACTCCTTTTCGGCGGGGACCACGGTAGCGCGAAATCCGGGGAGTCAGAACCGATCCTGACGAACAGTCGAAGAACGGGGCGTGCGCGCCCTACCCGCGCGACCCGCGTGCCCCGTGCGCCCCGCGCGCGCGTTCGAGGACGCCGGAGGAGCCGGTCCGCTCGGCGTCGACGGTGAACGGTGCCGGTTCCACCGGGACGGGTCCGGCGGCCAGCGGCAGGCGGCAGGCGTTCGCGACGGGGGGTTGACTTATGGGCCCCAGCTATAGCACTTTGCACCTAGGTGAGAATGCACCTAGAAGGAATGCAAGGAACCGGCGCACGCCGGGGAAGAGGGAACCGGTGAAGTTCGACCACGTCCTGCTGGGCCTGCTGGCCCTCCATCCGCGCAGCGGCTGGGACCTCAAGCAGTGGCTGGCGGGGGAGGGGCAGTTCGTCCGCTCCAACGCCCACCCGAGCCAGATCTACCGGCTGCTCAAGCGGATGGCCGAGCAGGGCTGGGTGGTCTACGAGACCGACCCGCGGGACGGGCGCCCGGACGCCAAGGTCTACCGGCTGACCGACGCCGGCCGGGCCGAGCTGATCCGCGAGGCCCACGCGCCGTACGAGCCGACCAGCCGCTTCCAGGACCCGGACTTCATGGCCAGGTTCTACTTCTCCGCCCAGCTCGCCCCGGAGCGGCTGCTCCCGCTGATCGACACCGAGCTCGCCTACCGCCGCCGTCAGGTGGCGGTCATGCGCCCCCGGGACCGCTCCCTGTCCTTCCCCGAGGATGCGCCGGAGACGGACGTCCAGCGGCTCCGGATGATCCGCGAACTCACCCACGAGTACGGCACCTCCGCCGTCGACGCCTGGCTCGACTGGCTGGAGCGCGTCCGCCGGCTGCTCGCCGACGGAACCATTCCCACCACCAGCCCCAGCCCCACCAGCAACGAGGAGACGCCCCGGTGAAAGCCGTCCTGGTCATGTTCGACAGCCTCAACCGCCGGTTCCTGCCGCCCTACGGCTGCGACTGGACCGTAGCGCCGAACTTCGCCCGCCTCGCCGCCCGCGCCGCCACCTTCGACAACTGCTACGGCGGCTCCATGCCCTGCATGCCGGCCCGCCGCGAGATGCACACCGGCCGCTACAACTTCCTGCACCGCTCCTGGGGCCCGCTGGAGCCCTTCGACGACTCCGTCCCGGACCTGCTGAGCAAGGCGGGCGTCTACACCCACCTGGTCACCGACCACCAGCACTACTGGGAGGACGGCGGCGCCACCTACCACAACCGCTACGACAGCTACGAGTTCTTCCGCGGCCAGGAGGGCGACAAGTGGAAGGGCCACGTCGCCGACCCGGAGATCCCCGAGACGCTCTCCCACCGGCTGGGCCCGATGTGGCGGCAGGACTGGGTCAACCGCCAGTACCTGGCCGACGTCGCCGACCACCCGCAGACCCGGACCTTCGACGCCGGCCTGGAGTTCATCGCCACCAACCGCGAGCAGGACCGCTGGTTCCTCCAGATCGAGTGCTTCGACCCGCACGAGCCGTTCTACTCCTACGCCGAGCACAAGAAGCACTACCCGCACGAGTGGGACGGCCCGCACTTCGACTGGCCCGACTACAAGCGGGTCACCGAGAGCCCGGAGGCCGTCGAGCACGCCCGCAACGAGTACGCCGCGCTGCTCACCATGTGCGACGACTCGCTCGGCCGCGTCCTGGACGCCTTCGACGAGCACGACCTGTGGGACGACACCCTGCTGGTCGTCTGCACCGACCACGGCCTGCTGCTCGGCGAGCGCGGCTGGTGGGGCAAGAACATCCAGCCCTGGTACGACGAGAACATCCACACCCCGCTGTTCGTCTGGGACCCGCGCAGCCGGGCCACCGGACGGCGCGCCTCCCTGGTCCAGACCGTCGACCTCGGGCCGACCCTGCTGGAGTACTTCGACGTCCCGCGCACCGCGGACATGCAGGGCCGCCCGCTCGTCGACACGGTCGCCGCCGACGCCCCGGTCCGCCCGCACGGCCTGTTCGGCGTCTTCGGCGGGCACGTCAACATCACCGACGGCCGCCACGTCTACATGCGGGCCAGCAAGGACCCGTCCAACCGGCCGCTGTTCGAGCACACCCTGATGCCCACCCACATGCGCGGCCACTTCACCCCGCAGGAGCTGGCCGGCGCCACCCTGGCCGGGCCGCTGCCGTTCACCAAGGGCGTGCCCGTGCTGCGGATGCCGGCCGCCCACTGGGGCAACCCGTACGCCTACGGCACCCTGCTGTTCGACCTGGAGACGGACCCGGGGCAGGAGCACCCGCTGGTCGACGACGAGCTGGAGCTGCGGATGGCCACGCTGCTCACCGAGGCCCTGCGCGAGGGCGACGCGCCCGCCGACCAGTTCGAACGGCTCGGCCTGCCGGCCGAGGGACCGGTCACCGCCGAGCACCTGCTGGTCCGCGTCCAGCGGCCGCAGGCGCTCGAAGCCGCCAAGCCGCTGCCGGCGCCGGAGGAGTTCCCGGACACCCCGCTCTCGGTGCACACCCCGCTGCGCGTGCTGCTGGCGGACGACACGGCGCGCGAGGCCGTCCTGGAGCGGCTGCCGATTCTGGCCAACGAGGGTCTGCGGGCGATGCTGGGCGGGGTCTCCCCGTACCGGATCGCCACGATGGGCCCGTTCCTCCGCCCGGCGGACCTGCGCGCCCTCGCCGACACCCTGGCCGCGCTGCCGGCCGACGCGTAACGGCACACGGCGCCCCTCCCCGACGGGGGGAGGGGCGCCGTAACCGCGGGTCTCAGCCCAGCGAGGCGCGCAGGAACTCGCGGTTCATCGCGGCGATGCTGGGCAGCGGGATGCCCTTGGGGCAGGCCGTCGCGCACTCGCCGGTGTTGGTGCAGCCGCCGAAGCCCTCGGCGTCCATCGTGGCCACCATGTCCCGCACCCGGGACCGGCGCTCCGGCGCGCCCTGCGGCAGCACGTTGAGGTGCACCACCTTGGCGGAGGTGAAGAGCATCGCCGACCCGTTGGGGCAGGCCGCCACGCAGGCCCCGCAGCCGATGCACTCGGCGTGCTCGAACGCGGTGTCGGCGGCCTCCTTGGGGACGGGCGTGGCGTGCGCCTCGGGCGCGCTGCCGGTCGGGGCGGTGATGTAGCCGCCGGCGCCGATGATCCGGTCGAAGGCGGAGCGGTCCACCACCAGGTCCTTGACCACCGGGAAGGCCGCCGCCCGCCAGGGCTCGACGTCGATGGTGTCGCCGTCCTGGAAGTGCCGCATGTGCAGCTGGCAGGTGGTGGTGCGCTCGGGCCCGTGCGCCTGGCCGTTGATGACCATGCCGCAGGCGCCGCAGATGCCCTCGCGGCAGTCGTGGTCGAAGGCGACGGGCGTGTCGCCCCGGGTGATCAGCTCCTCGTTGAGGGTGTCCAGCATCTCCAGGAAGGACATGTCCGGACTGATCCCGCTGACCTGGTAGGTGGTCATCGAGCCGGGCGTGTCGGGGCCCGCCTGGCGCCAGATCCGAAGGGTGAGGTTCACGCGTAGCTCCGCTGGGTGGGGTGGACGTACTCGAAGTCGAGGTGCTCGCGGTGCAGGACGGGTGCCCGCCCGGTGCCGGTGAACTCCCAGGCGGCGGCGTAGGAGAACTCCTCGTCCCGCCGGGCGGCCTCGCCGTCGGCGGTCTGGCTCTCGACGCGGAAGTGGCCGCCGCAGGACTCGGCGCGGTGCAGCGCGTCCAGGCACATCAGCTCGGCCAGCTCGAAGTAGTCGACCAGCCGGTTGGCCTTCTCCAGCGCCTGGTTGAGCTCCTGGCCGGTGCCGGGCACCTTGATCCGGCGCCAGAACTCGTCCCGCAGCTTGGGGATCCGCTCCAGCGCGCGGCGCAGCCCGGCCTCGTCGCGGGCCATTCCGCACTCGTCCCAGAGCAGTTCGCCGAGCTCGCGGTGGAAGGAGTCGGGCGTGCGGTCGCCGTCCACCGCGAGGATCAGGTTGAGCCGGTCGGTGACCTCGGCCTGGGCCGAGGCGATCTCCTCGTGGTCGGCCGGGACGGCGGGAAACCGCTCGCCGGCCAGGTAGTCGTTGAGCACCGGCGGCAGCACGAAGTAGCCGTCCGCCAGGCCCTGCATCAGCGCGCTCGCGCCGAGCCGGTTGGCGCCGTGGTCGGAGAAGTTGGCCTCGCCGATCGCGAACAGGCCCGGAACGGTCGTCCGCAGGTCGTAGTCGACCCAGAGGCCGCCCATGGTGTAGTGGATCGCCGGGAAGATCCGCATCGGCACCCGGTACGGGTCCTCGGCGGTGATCCGCTCGTACATCTCGAACAGGTTGCCGTACTTGGCCTCCACCGCGTCCCGCCCCATCCGGCGGATCGCGTCGGCGAAGTCCAGGTAGACCCCCTGCCCGCCGGGGCCGACGCCGCGGCCCTCGTCGCAGACGTTCTTGGCGGCCCGGGAGGCGATGTCGCGCGGCACCAGGTTGCCGAAGGCCGGGTAGATCCGCTCCAGGTAGTAGTCCCGCTCCTCCTCGGGGATCTCGGCCGGCGGGCGGGTGTCGCCCTTGGCCCTGGGAACCCAGATCCGGCCGTCGTTGCGCAGCGACTCGCTCATCAGGGTGAGCTTGGACTGGTGGTCGCCGGAGCGCGGGATGCAGGTCGGGTGGATCTGGGTGAAGCACGGGTTGGCGAAGTAGGCGCCGCGCCGGTGCGCCCGCCAGATCGCGGTGGCGTTGGAGTTCTTGGCGTTGGTGGAGAGGTAGAAGACGTTGCCGTAGCCGCCGGTGGCCAGCACCACGGCGTCGGCGGTGTGGGTGGTGATCTCGCCGGTGACCAGGTCGCGGGCGACGATGCCGCGCGCCCGGCCGTCGATCACCAGCAGGTCCAGCATCTCGGTGCGGGCGTGCATCTCCACGTTCCCCGCCGCGATCTGCCGCGACAGCGCCTGGTAGGCGCCCAGCAGCAGCTGCTGGCCGGTCTGGCCGCGGGCGTAGAACGTCCGGGAGACCTGCACGCCGCCGAACGAGCGGGTGTCCAGCAGGCCGCCGTACTCGCGGGCGAACGGCACGCCCTGGGCCACGCACTGGTCGATGATCTCCACCGACACCTGTGCCAGGCGGTGCACATTGGACTCGCGGGCGCGGAAGTCGCCGCCCTTGACCGTGTCGTAGAACAGCCGGCGGATCGAGTCGCCGTCGTTGCGGTAGTTCTTGGCGGCGTTGACGCCGCCCTGGGCGGCGATCGAGTGGGCCCGCCGGGGGGAGTCCTGGAAGCAGAACTGGACGACGCGGTAGCCCTGTTCGGCGAGCGTGGCGCCGGCCGCGCCGCCGGCCAGGCCGGTGCCCACCACGATCACCGTGTGCTTGCGCCGGTTCGCCGGGTTGACCAGCCTGGCCTCGAACCGCCGCTGGTCCCAGCGCCGCTCGATCGGCCCCGCGGGGGCCCGGGTGTCGGCGATCGGCTCGCCGACGGTGTAGTGCGGGTACTCGGTCACTTCACCACTCCGGTCATCACGGCCACGGGGACGGACAGGAATCCCGCGGTCAGCACCAGCGCCAGGCCGTTGGCGGTGAGCTTCAGCGCGCGGTCGCGGCGGGCGTTGTTGGCGCCCAGGGTCTGCGCCGCGCTCCAGAAGCCGTGCCGGACGTGCAGGCCGACGGCGAGCATCGCGACGACGTAGATCGCGCAGGAGTACCAGGTGCCGAAGGAGGCCACGATGTTCTGGTAGGGACGGCCGTGCTCGGCGGCGGGGTTCACGGTCAGCGTGGTCAGGTCCAGGATGTGCCAGACGATGAACAGCGCCAGGATCACCCCGCCCCAGCGCATCGTCCGGGTCGCGTAGCTCGCCCGCCGCCGCTGGTGGGCGTACTTGCCCGGGCGGGCGGCGAGGTCGCGCCGGCTGAGCTGGTACGCGGCCACGCCGTGCAGCAGGACGGCGGCCAGCAGGCCCACCCGGGCGATCCACAGGACCCACTCGTGCCCGAGGAAGGGCTGCCCGATGGTGCGCAGCCAGGCCGCGTAGCCGTTGATGTCGTCCGGACCGGAGAAGACCTTGAGGTTGCCGAGCATGTGGGCGACCAGGTACAGCAGCATGACCAGTCCGCTGACGGCCATGACCGCCTTCTTGCCGACGGTCGACCGCCACAGCGTCGCCAGGGTGGACGGGTGCCGGGCCGTCCGAGTCGCGGTTGTCATGGCGACAACGGTAGGGAGACGGGCGACGGTGCGTCCAAGACATGACGCGGCTGGCCACCATAGGCACCACCTATCGATGCGGCCTATCCTGGTCGCGTGCAGCTCCAGCAACTCCGCTACTTCGTGGCCGTCGCCGAGACCCGCCACTTCACCCGCGCGGCCGAGGCGGCACACGTCGCCCAGCCGTCCCTCTCGCAACAGATCCGCGCGCTGGAACGGGAGTTGGGCGCCGAGCTGTTCCACCGCACGCGCGGCAACATCGCGCTGACCGACGCCGGGGACGCCCTGCTGCCGCTCGCCCGGCGCATCCTCGCGGACACCGAGAGCGCCCGCCTCGCCGTCCAGGAGACCGTGCAGCTGCGGCGCGGCCGGGTGCGGCTCGGCGCGCCGCCGAGCCTGTGCACCAGCCTGGTGCCGGACGTCCTGCGGGTGTTCCGGGACCGCTACCCCGGCGTGGCGCTGGTGGTGCGCGAGGGCGGCTCGCGGGACCTGGTGCGCTCGCTGGCGGCGGGGGAGCTGGACCTCGCGCTGATCATCACCCCGCCGCGCGGGGAGGCGGCGCCGGCGCTGGCCGTCACCGGACTGCTGCACGAGGAGCTGGTGCTGGTCTCGGCCCGGCCTCGGGCCCGCCGCACGGTGCGGGTGGCGGAGCTGCGCGGGCGGCCGCTGGTGATGTTCCGCGAGGGCTACGACGTGCGGGAGGCCACTCTGGCGGCCTGCCGGGAGGCCGGTTTCGAGCCGGAGTTCGCCGTCGAGGGCGGGGAGATGGACGCGGTGCTCGGCTTCGTACGGGCCGGGCTCGGGCCGGCCGTGGTGCCCGGCATGGTCGCGCACCGCTCGGGCCTCGCCGTGACCCCCTTCGCCGGGCCCGGCCTGGGCCGCACCATCGCCGTCGCGCACGGCCACGAGGTGCCGCCGACCCGTGCGGCCGAGGCACTGCGGGCGACCCTGCTGGCGCACCTGCGCGACGCCGCCCGGGACGGCGAACTCCCGCCGGGCACCCGGCTGTTGTTGTAGCGCGGCGGGCCCGGGACGCGTCGCGCGCCCCGGGCCCGTCACGGGCGCGCTCAGCGGGGCAGCACGGCCTCGATCGCCGCGATCACCTCGTCCGCCTCCGGCTCGGTGCGCGGCCGGATCCGGGCGGCCACGGTGCCGTCCGGACCGACCAGGAACTTCTCGAAGTTCCAGGTCACGTCCCCGGCCTGGCCCTCGGCGTCGGCGGTCTCGGTCAGCCGCGCGTACAGCGGGTGCCGGTCCTCACCGTTCACCTCGGTCTTCTCGAACAGCGGGAAGGTCACGCCGTAGGTGGTGGAGCAGAAGGTCTGGATCTCCTCGGCGCTGCCCGGCTCCTGCCCGGCGAACTGGTTCGAGGGGAAGCCCAGCACGGTGAAGCCGCGCCCGGCGTACCGCGCCTGGAGCCGCTCCAGGCCGGCGTACTGCGGGGTCAGGCCGCACTTGGAGGCGACGTTGACGATCAGCAGCGCCTTGCCCTTGTAGTCGGCCAGCGAGGCGGACTCGCCGGACAGCGTGCGCAGCGGGATGTCGTACAGGCTCACGGTGGGGCCCCTTCGGAGGAGGTCGTCGGTGGTGCGGTGGCGGGCGGGCCCGCGCGGGTACGGTATCCCGCCCGGCCCGTCCACCTGCTCAACCGCGCCCGGACGGCGGCTGTTCCAGCGGGGGCCGCTGCGCCTCGGCGGACCGCTCCAGGGCGGCTATCCGCTCGGTGACGGCGGTGAAGTCGGCGCTGAGCCACCGCTCGGGCCGCATCCGGACGGTGACGTCCGCCGTCAACTGCTCGGCGGTGGCCAGCAGATAGGCGGCGGCGGTGGCGGGCGGCAGGTAGCGGTGGGCCAGCGCGGCGCGCTCGTCCGGGTCGACCCGGTCCTCGATCGCCACCACCGGCCCGGTCGCGCTCACGTAGCGGCAGGGCGGCTCCTCCTGCTGGACGCAGAGCGTGAACCGGCCCGCCGCCCGGATCCGGCGCGCCTTGACGGACGTCCGCCCGGTCAGCACGGTGAGCAGTCCGCCGGGCCGGTAGGCGTACCAGATCGGTACGGTCAGCGGGGCCCGGCCGGGTGCCTCGGCGACGGACAGGACGCCGACGTGCACGTCGGCCAGGAAGCGCTCGCACGCGGTACGGGTCATCGCGAAGGACACGGTGGGGCCTCCCGGACGGGAAGGGCCGCGCGCGGAGGGTGCGCGCGGGCGGTCCCTGGTACGTACCCGTACCGCCTGCGGACGGAACACCCGGCGGTGGGCGGGGCGGTGGACGGACGCGGTTCGTCCACCCGATCGACGGGCGAACGTCCGTACCCGTCCGAGGCCTGAATTCCGGCCGGGAAGCGTCCTCGGTGTGCCTCTCGCGTGAAGGAACGGTGTGCGAGGTTGGCCGCCCGCCGGCCGCTGGGTACCGTCGGTGGCACGCCGGACCCGTCATGGTTGCCATGTTCAACACGGGGTCACGGCAAGGGGGTTCGGGACCGTCCAGGGAGCGGGGGTGCTCCGGGCGTCCGGTCCCCGTGCAGCCCGCCCGTCGCGCCGGCCGGCCCGTCCCGCGCGTCCCAGCCGCCACCGCAGCACCGCAGCCACCAGCAGCACCTCGCAGCACCGCATCCGCAGCAACGCACCCGCGGCGATGCGCCGCCCGCGGCGCGCCGCCGTGCCGGGTGCGCGGAAGGAACCTCCTCATGCCTCGACGCTGTGCCCTGCCCGCCTGCCCCGCCGCTCCCGTTTCCGCCGCTCCCGCCGTCCCGACCGCGACGACCGCTACGGCCACGTCGACCGCTCCCGCCACGACGACCACTCCCGCCACGTCGGTCACTCCCGCCGCGACGACCTGTCCCGCTCCCCGGACGGCGGTGCGCCGGTGAAAGGCTCGCCCCTCCGCCGCCCGGCCGCCGTGCTGCGCGCCGTACCCTGGCGCCACGACCTGCCCGCCTCCCTGGTGGTCTTCCTGGTCGCCCTCCCGCTCTGCGTCGGCGTCGCCGTCGCCTCCGGCGTGCCCGCCGAACTCGGCCTGGTCACCGGCATCGTCGGCGGCCTGGTGGTCGGCGCGCTGCCCGGCAGCAGCCTCCAGGTCAGCGGCCCGGCCGCCGGCCTGACCGTCCTCGTCCACGAAGCCGTCCAGGAGTACGGCGCGGGCGCCCTCGGCGTCCTGGTCCTGCTCACCGGTCTGCTCCAACTCGCCATGGGAGCACTGAGGTTGGGTCGCTGGTTCCGTGCCATGTCGGCCTCCGTGGTGCACGGCATGCTGGCCGGCATCGGCCTGACCCTGGTGCTCGGCCAGCTGTACGCGCTCGCCGACCGCCGCGCCCCGGGGGCGGGGCCGGAGAAGATCGCCGGCCTCCCCGCGCTGCTGCGCGACGCCGCCACCGGGGCCGCCGACCCCAGCGCGGTGGCGCTCGGCGCGGCCACCCTGCTGGTGCTGGTCGCCTGGAAGTATCTTCCGCCGCGCCTCGCCCGCGCGCTGCCCGGCCCGCTCGGCGCCGTCGGCCTGGCCGCCGCCGTCACCGCCGTCGCCGACCTGCCGGTGGCCCGGGTCGAGGTGGCCGGCCTGCTCGACGTCGTCCGGTTGCCCGACCACGCCGCGCTCGGCGCCCTGGCCACCACGGCCGGCGTCGGCACCATCCTCGCCTTCACCCTGATCGCCTCCGCCGAGACGCTGTTCAGCGCCGCCGCCGTCGACCGGATGCACCACGGCCCGCGCACCCACTACGACCGCGAACTCACCGCCCAGGGCGTCGGCAACACCCTCTGCGGCCTGCTCGGCGCGCTCCCGATGACGGCCGTGATCGTCCGCAGCGCGACCAACGTCCAGGCCGGCGCCCGCACCAAGGCCTCCCGGGTGCTGCACGGCGGCTGGCTCCTGCTGTTCACCGCCCTGCTGCCGGGCGTGCTCGGCCTCGTCCCGCTGACCGCGCTGGCCGCCGTCCTGGTCCACGCGGGCGCCAAGCTCATCCCGGTGCGGCGGATCGTCGCGCTCTGCCGCGACCACCGGGGCGAGGCGGCGGTGCTCGTCGTCACCACCGTCTCGGTGATCACCACCGACCTGTTCGAAGGGGTGCTGATCGGCGTCGGACTGGCCGTGGTCAAGTCCGCCTGGCAGACCTCCCACCTGCAGATCGGCGTGGAGGAGCCGCCGTCCGCCCCCGGCGCGGGCGAGGCGCCCCTGCGGGTCAGGCTGAGCGGCAACGCGACCTTCCTGCGGCTGCCCCGGCTGCTGGACACCCTCGAACGCCTCCCGGCGGACCGCCCGGTCGAGCTCGACTGGTCCGGGCTGCGCCACCTGGACCACGCCTGCACCGTCGCCCTCACCACCTGGGCGGCCCAGCACCGCGCCCGCAGCTCAGCCCCGCTGGCGGTCGAGCCCCCGCTGCCGACCGTGGTCTGAACGCCCCCGCCGCTGTGACCGCGGACGCCCGCCCCGAGGGCTCGGTGCGGGTTCGCGGTCACAGCACGCGGGCGTCCTGCCGCAGCAACAGGCCGCCGAGCGTGGTGCGCCGGTGCAGGACCGCCTTGCCGGCCCGCGCACTGGAGATCAGTCCGGCGCCCCGAAGAGCCGCGGTGTGCGCCGAGACCGTGGCGGCGCTGACCCGGAGCCGCCGGGCGAGCTCGGTCGTGGTGCGCTCCTCGGCCAGCAGGTGCAGCAGCTCGACGCGGGTGTTCCCGATCACCTTGACCAGCGCTTCCGGACCCGCCGGGCCGTCGGGCCGCGGCAGCAGCCCGGCACCGGCCGGATACGTGACGGCGACCGGACGGCCGGGCAGGTCGGACAGCATTGGCCCGCCGGTCCAGTGGAAGGTGGGCAGGAGCAGCAGCCCGCGCCCGCCGAGGCGGACCTCCCGGGGCCGCCCCGGGAGCTCCCAGACGCCGCCGCGCAGGCGGGCACCGGGCAGCAGTCCGGCCAGCAGCGGGCCGACGCCGCCTTCGGCGAGTTGGACGGCCCGACGCACGAACTCCGCGTGGTGCAGGTCCTGCACCCGAGCCCAGACCGGGCCGAGCAGCACCTCGAACGCCGCGCGCTGAGCGCGCTGGACCAGGCGCCATGCCTCGGGGGCGCCCCCGCGCAGTTCGTGGACCCACGCCGGGGCGGGCGTGCGCACGGGTGCGTAGACCCGTTCCAGTTCGGCTCCGACCAGCTCGGCGGGGGCCGAACGGACCTGCTCCAGGGCCTCCGGGAGGGAGTCCGCCAGGGTGTCCAGGAAAATCGGCGCCCGCCCGGCCGGAACGAGGTCCGCGAGCGGGAGGGCCGCCTTCGGAAGAGCGCGCAGCGCCCGGCGCCGCCACGCCTCGTGGAGCGGCCCGCCGTCCTGGCCGACCATCGTCGTGAGCGCCGCGTTGAGCTCCTGGAGCGGTGCCGGCCGAGGCGCGAGGCCGACCCGGGCGAAGTCGTCCGGGGTGAAGTGGATCCGGAGCACGGCGCCTCCTCGGGTGTCGGCCCCATCGGGTCGGGGGCGCCATCCTTGAGCCTCAAACCTAAACGATCGCCGGTGGCGGTCCGGGCGGAGCAGCATGCGCCGCATGACCCATGACTTCCCGATGAGCCGACGTACCGTCACCGCGGCCCTGCTGGCGGGCCCCGTCGCGTCGTTGCTCGGCGCCGGTGGCCGCGCCCACGCCGGCCCCCGGACCACCGCCAAGGCCGCGGCCCGGCCACCTGGTGAGGCCGTACCCGTCCTGCCCGGGCCCACCGGCCGCCACCGGGTGGGGTGCCGGCCGGTCCACCTCGTCGACGACTCCCGGCGCGACCCCTGGGATCCCGCGATCCCCGTGCGGGAGCTCATGCTGACGGTCTTCTACCCCGCCCGCGACGTCACCGGCCTGGCACCGGCTCCGCAGCTGCCGCCGCAGGCCGCGGCCTGGTTCGGACGGATCGTCCCGCTCACTCCGCTCCACCTGCCCGCCGAGGGCGTGGACTGGGGCGCCACCCGGTCCCACGCCT
>NZ_BAAAKJ010000257.1:63689-64876 GCF_039527695.1 Kitasatospora putterlickiae | reverse complement strand
GGGCCGGTGGCCGGTGCTGGTGCACAGCCCGGGCGGCGGCGATCCGCGCGGCCTGGGGACCTCGCTGGCCGAGGACCTGGCCAGCCACGGCGCCGTCGTCCTCTCGGTCGACCATCCCGGCGACGCCGCCGCGGTCGAGTTCCCGGACACCCGGCCGTACCGGACGGACGTCGTGCGCACGACCGTCTTCCGCGGCGACCCCCGGGACCGGCCGGACGTGGCGCGCACGATGGTCGAGGCACGGGTCGCCGACCTGCGCTTCGTCCTCGACCGGCTCGCGAGCGCCGATCCGCCGCTGCCGCGCGGCCTCGCCGGGACGCTCGACCTGCGCCGCCTCGGCGTGTACGGGCACTCGGCGGGCGGTGGCGCCGTGACCGAGGTGATGCACCAGGACCGGCGGGTGCGGGCCGGGATCAACCTGGAGGGTTTCCTGGACCACCCGCCCGCCGCGCCCGGCGCCGCCGCCGAACCGTTCCCGGTCGCGGTGGACGGGGTGGACCGGCCACTGCTGCTGTTCGGCAGCGAGGGGTTCGACCGGCGGGAGGAACTGGACCGCTCCTGGTCGGCCGTGACCGCGCGATCGGGCCGCCTGGTCCACCGCGCGCGCCTCGCCGGCGCCGACCACTGGACCTTCACCGACTACGCCGCGATGCTGCCCCGGCTCCAGGCGGCCGGGCTGCTGACGGCGGCGGAGCGCGACGCGCTGATCGGCACCGTCGACCCGACCGCGGCGGTCCGTGAGGTCCGCCGCACGGTCCGCGGGTTCTTCGCACGTCACCTGACCGGCCGCTGATCCGAGTCCGGACCGCGACAGACGCCCTAACCTGGTGGCCCCGTGGCCAGCCGGGCCGCACTGGGAGGAGAAGCAGCCGTGATCGCAGCCTTTTCGGTCACCCCGCTCGGGGTCGGCGAGGACGTCGGGGAGGCGGTCGCCGCCGCCGTCAAGGTGGTCCGCGCGAGCGGGCTGCCCAACCGCACCGACGCGATGTTCACCAGCGTCGAGGGGGAGTGGGACGAGGTGATGCCGGTGATCCGGGAGGCGATCGAGGCGGTCAAGGCCTACAGCAACCGGGTCAGCACCGTCATCAAGATCGACGACCGCGCCGGGGTCACCGACGGCCTCACCGGCAAGGTCGCCTCGGTGGAACGCCACCTCGCCGGAGGCTGAGCCGCCCGGGCCGACCCGC
>NZ_BAAAKJ010000257.1:62167-63666 GCF_039527695.1 Kitasatospora putterlickiae | reverse complement strand
CTTTCTTGACCGTTCGATCTGGAATCGACTACCTTTCAGACATGGCGCGAACCAAGGAATTCGACCCCGACGCGGCGCTCGACTCGGCACTGGAGCTGTTCTGGCGGCGCGGCTACGAGGCCACCTCGATGGCGGACCTGGTCGAGCACCTCGGGATCGGCCGCGCCAGCGTCTACGCCACCTTCGGCAGCAAGCGGGAGCTCTACCTGCGCGCGCTGGAACGGTACGGACAGCGCCAGCAGCCCGTGCTGCTGGCCGAGCTGTCGCAGCCCGGCCCGGTCCTGCCGGCCGTCCGCGCCCTGGTCCGCCGCTTCTCCCGCGAGTCCGCCGAAGACTGCGAGGGCGGCGTGCGCCGGGGGTGTTTCGTCACCAACACGGCGGTGGAACTGGCCCCGCACGACCAGGACGCCGCCCGCCGGGTGGAGGCCAGCCTGCTCCACCTGGAGACCGTCCTGACCGCCGCGCTGGTCCGGGCGGGGGCCCAGGGCGAACTGCCCGAGGGGCGCGACCCGCAGGCGCTCGCCCGGATGCTGCTGGTGCTGTTCCAGGGCATGCGGGTGGTCGGCAAGGCCGGCGACGGCGCGGCCCGCCTGCGGGACGCCGCCGACCAGGCGCTCGCCCTGCTGGACTGAACCGCCCCGCCGGACCCACTCGCCCTGCTGGGCCGAACCGTCGTCAATCCTTCCTTGTTCATGCTCTTTTTTCTGTCTTTATTCTGAACCGAACGGTCAATTTAGACCCTCGATCGAGGAGCACTCCCATGACCCGCAGTGCCACCCGCTTCACCGGCAAGTCCGTCCTGGTCACCGGTGGTGGCAGCGGCATCGGCCGAGCCGTCGCCCTCGCCTTCGCCCGTGAGGGAGCCCGCGTCGCCGTCGCGGGCCGCACCGCCAGCGCGCTCGCCGAGACCGTCGCCCTCGTCGAGCGGGAGGGCGGCACCGCCGTCGCCCTGACCGGCTCGGTCTCCGACGCCGCCGACGCCGCCCGCCTGGTGCGCGAGACCGTCGAACGGCTCGGCGGCCTGGACGTCGCGGTCAACAACGCGGGCGTCTTCGGCGGCCTCGGCCCGATCGCCGACGTCGCCGAGGAGGAGTGGCGGCGGCTGCTCGACATCAACCTCACCGGCACCTGGTACGCGATGAAGCACCAGATCGCCCACCTGCGCGCCAACGGCGGCGGGGCGATCGTCAACATCTCCTCGAACCTCGGCACCCACCTGCGGGCCGAGAACCTCGGCGCCTACGCCGTCTCCAAGGCCGCCGTCGCCACCCTGACCCGCAGCGCCGCCCGCGACCACATCGCCGACGGCGTGCGGATCAACCTGGTCAGCCCGGGCCCGATCGAGACCACCATGTCCTCCCGGCCCGGCGAGAGCGCCTCCGACAAGGCCGACCGGATGAAGGCGAGCGTCCCGGCCGGCCGCGCCGGAGCCGTCGAGGAGGTCGACGACGCCGTCCTCCACCTCGCCTCCGAGGAGTCGGCCTTCACCGTCGGCGCCC
>NZ_BAAAKJ010000257.1:59796-62079 GCF_039527695.1 Kitasatospora putterlickiae | reverse complement strand
CCCCGGCGGCCGCCGCCACCTCGACCATGCTGCGCCCGCCCCGCGCCTCGCGCAGCAGCGCGCCGAAGCGCTCCCCGCGCTCGCGTTCCCCGGGGGTCAGCGGAGTCCTCACCATGCCCCCGATGGTAGGCCACGGGGCTCCAGTCGCTCCCCCTCACACCGACCGTGATACAAATACCGGTATAAGAATTGGAGACGGCCGGTCGGAGGACCTCATGGTGGAGCTCAAGTCGGAGGCGGCGCTGTCCGCGATGCGGGAGGCCGGACGGGTGGTCGCCACGGCGCTGGCGGCGGTGGAACGGGCCGCCGGCGTCGGGGTGAGCCTGCTGGAACTGGACGAGGTGGCCCGCGAGGCGCTGCGCGAGGCGGGGGCCACCTCGCCGTTCCTCGGCTACCGCCCCTCCTTCGCCCCGGTGCCGTTCCCGGCCGTCATCTGCGCCTCCGTCAACGACGCCGTGGTGCACGGCATCCCCGACGGCTACCGGCTGCGCGACGGCGACCTGGTGAGCATCGACTGCGGCGCCGTCCTGGACGGCTGGGCGGGCGACGCCGCCGTCAGCTTCACCGTCGGCACACCCCGCGCCGAGGACCTCCGCCTGATCGACACCACCCGCCGCGCCCTGGAGGCGGGCATCGCCGCCGCCGTGGCCGGCCACCGCACCGGCGACATCGCCCACGCCATCGGCACCGTCGCCCGCGGCGCGGGCTACGGCCTGCTCGAAGGCTTCGGCGGCCACGGCATCGGCCGCCGCATGCACGAGGACCCGCACCTCCCCAACGAGGGCCGCCCCGGCCGTGGCTTCCCGCTGAAGCCCGGCCTGGTCCTGGCCATCGAACCCATGCTCATCGCCGGCGGCACCGACACCCACACCACCGACCCCGACGGCTGGACCCTGCGCACCACCGACACCACCCGAGCCGCCCACATCGAACACACCGTCGCCGTCACCGAATCCGGCCCCCGCGTCCTCACCCTCCCCTGAGCGCGGCGAAGAGGGCCTCCCGGACCGCCCGGGCGCCGGGACCGTCGGTCGGGTTGCGGGGACCTTGGACCCTGGGTGTGCTGGTCGGGAGCGGGAAGGGTGAGGGGTGCGGCCGGGCCTCCACCCCGTCCGGCCGCGTCACGTTCGCAACTGTCGGAGGTCGTCATGCCAAGGTCCGTCGTCGTCGGTGTCGATGGTTCGCCCGAGAGCCTTGCCGCGCTGGACTGGGCGGCGGAGGAGGCGGCGCGACGCGGGACGCCGTTGAAGGTGGTGCTGGCGTGGCCGCCCGTGGTGACGCCGCTGTCGGTGCTCGGCACGGTGGACCTGGCGCGGCGGCAGGCGGACGTCACGCTGCGGGAGGCCGAGCTGCGGGTGAAGGAGCGGTGGCCCGAGCTGGTCGTCCAGGCCGTGCAGGTGCCCAACGATCCGGTGCGGGCGCTGGTGGACGAGGTGAGCGGGGCACAGGAGCCGGACGGCGCCCCGGCGGAGCTGCTGGTGCTGGGCTCGCGCGGGTTCGGCGCGGTGGCCGGGTTCCTGGTCGGGTCGGTGAGCCAACGGGTCCTCACCCGGACGGACTGCCCGGTGGTGCTGGTGCGCCGGGGCGAGGAGCAGGGTGAGGAGGGCGAGGACGCCGCCCGCGAGGTGGTGGCCGGCGTCGACCCGTTCGAGGGCGCCGACGCGGTGCTCGCCCACGCCTTCGAGGTGGCGGAGCGGCGCGGACTGCCGGTGCGGGCCGTCTACTCCTGGACGCTGCCGGCGACGTACCAGTACGCGGGCATCGCGGCCAGCGTCGACGTGACCGGCGAGATGCTGGTGTACGCCAAGGGCGAGCTGGCCCGGGTGGTCAAGCCGTGGCGGGAGAAGCACCCGGGGGTGGAGGTGGTCGAGGAGGCCGTGAACGCCCGCCCGGCCAAGGTGCTCGCCGACCGTGCGGTGGGCGCGGAGCTGGTGGTGATCGGGCGGCGGATCCGCCGCTCGCCGCTGGGCGCGCACCTCGGCGCCGTCGCGCACGCCGTCCTGCACCACGTGCCCTGCCCGGTCGCGGTCGTGCCCTACGAGCGCCAGGACGGCAAGCAGGAGGCCGGCGATGCGTGACCGGGTGCTGGTGGGAGTCGACGGTTCGGAGGCGAGCCTGGCCGCCGTGGACGTCGCGGCCCGCGAGGCGCGGCTGCGCGGCACCGGCCTGCGGATCGTGCACGCGTTCATCTGGCCGCTGATGCACGTCCCGCTCGGCCCGGCGCAGGACGGCCCGTCCGAGGGCGGGCTGCGGCACCAGGCGGAGGGCTTCCTGGCGGACGCC
>NZ_BAAAKJ010000257.1:57904-59707 GCF_039527695.1 Kitasatospora putterlickiae | reverse complement strand
GGCCCGTCCACCACCCCGGACCAGGCCGTCGCCTACGCCGAGGCGCTGGACCCGGACCTGGAGGTCGAGACCGAGCTGCTCACCGGTGAGCCGCTGACCGTGCTGGCCCGCCACTCGCGGGAGGCCGCCCTGGTGGTGGTCGGCAGTCGCGGGCTCGGCCGGTTCGGCGCGCTGCTGATCGGCTCGGTGGCGGTGCACCTGGCCGCGCACGCCGACTGCCCGGTGCTGATCGTCCGGGGCCGGCCGGACCCGGACGGGCCGGTGCTGGTGGCGGTGGACGGGACCGGGGTGGGCGCCGAGGCGCTCGGCTTCGCCTTCGCCGAGGCCTCCGCCCGCCGCGCCCCGCTGACCGCCCTGCACATCGCCCACCCGAGCACCGGCCGGCCCGACCAGGAGGAGCGGGTGCTCGCCGAGGCCCTGGCCGGCTGGCGGGAGAAGTACCCGGCCGTCGAGCCGCGCTCCGAGGTGGTCGAGGCGCACACCCGCCCGGCCCTGCTGGAGGCGAGCCGCGAGGCACAGCTGCTGGTGGTCGGCGCCCGCGGCCGGGGCGGCTTCGCGGGCCTGCTGCTGGGCTCCACCAGCCAGGCGATGATCCAGCACGCCCACTGCCCGGTGGTCGTGGTCCGCCACCCGGCGGAACACCCCGCGGAGCATCCGGCCGACGCCTGACCGGTGAGGCCCGGCCCCGGCCGCCGGGTCTCACCCCACCAGCCGCAGCCGGGTGGCGGCGACGCCCACCCGCACGCTCTGGCCCCGGGCCAGCTCCAGGGCGTCGCCCCCGACGCCGTCGCCGAACGCCACCAGGCGGTCCGACTCGACCGTCAGCACCAGCCGGCGGCCCGCGTCGAGCAGTCCGTGCAGCCGGGCGGTGGCGGTGGCGGGGGAGGGCCAGGCCTCGCGGACGAACCAGGCGAGCGCCGGGGCGCCGGGCTCGGGCAGGGCGAGCGGGCCGCCGCGCTCCAGCCAGACGGAGCGGCACCAGCCGGTGCCGCCCGTCCCGGTTCCGACCAGGACACCGGACGAGGCCTGCGGCTCGCCCTCGTCGGACGCGCCCGGCTGCGCGGCCTCCTCGACGGCCAGCCGGTAGCGGGCCGTCTGGTGGCCGGGCTGGCCGACGTACACCTCGTTGAGCGCCAGCAGCCGCTGGGTGTCGTCGGCGACCGCCTCGACCATGGTCCGCTCCTCGGCGCGCCGGTCGGAGCCCGGGCCGACGGCGGCCGGCAGCAGCCGCGCCAGGTCGGCCACGCGGCTTCGCACCAGCACGCCCGGGTTGCGGCCGGGATCCGCGTCCACGCCGATCACCGGCTGGCCGTCCAGGTACTTGGCGACGTTGGCGACCAGGCCGTCCTGGCCGACCACGACCACCACGTCCTCCGGCTCGAAGAGGAACCGCGGCAGGTCGGCGCGCTCGACCCGGGTGCGCCGCCAGTCGAGCGGCACCGCGCCGGCCGCCCGGGCCAGCGCCTGTTCCCCCCGCCGGTGGCGCAGCTCGATCTCCTCGACCGAGCGGCCCCGGCTGCTCAGGAAGTACGCGGCCTGGCCGGGCGTGCCGTGGTGGGCGAGCAGCTCCTGGTACTCGGTGCGGCGGTGGACCAGCACCACCCGGGGCGCGAGCGTCATCGCGCCGTCCCCTCGCCGCCGGTCGCACCGAGCCTGGCCAGCAGCCCGGTGAGCACGTCCGGGGTCAGGGTGAGGCTGTCGATCCGCGGCAGGTGCTCGGCCAGGCGCATCAGCGCGAGCGCCCGCAGCACCGCCGGGTCGGCCTGCTGGTGGGCCGCCAGCCAGGCCGCCTCGGCGGGGGGC
>NZ_BAAAKJ010000257.1:56892-57899 GCF_039527695.1 Kitasatospora putterlickiae | reverse complement strand
CGGCCTTGGCCTCGCCGAGGGCGCGGGCCGCGTCGGCCTCGGCGCCGGCCAGGCGGGTGCGGCGCTGCGCCTCGGCGTCGGTGCGGATCCCGTCGGCGACCGCCTCGTCCTCGGCCTGGAGCCGGCTGTTGGCGCCCTGCTGGGTGATCAGCTGCTCCTGCCGCCGGGCGAGTTCGATCCGGTTGGCGAGCTCGTTCTCGGCGATGCCGCGCTCGTGCTCGACGGCGACGGCGCGCCGTTCGAAGGTGGCCCGGTCGGCCTCCTGCTGGACCAGTTCGCGGGCGGGGGTGCGCAGCGCTCGCTCCACCTCCGGTTCGGGGCGCAGCGCGACCACCCGGACCGAGATGACCGCGAGTCCGGTCTCGGCCAGCCGCGGTTCGGCGGCGAGCCCGGCGGCCATCCGTTCGCGCACGGCGGTGACGCCGTCGGCCAGCGCGGCGGCGAGCGGGGTGCGGGCGAGCAGGCCGAGCGCGTGCTGCTGGGCGGTCTCGGTGAGCAGGGTGGCGAGCTGGTCGAGCGGGGCGGAGCGCCAGGCGCCGGTGTCGGGGTCGATGCCGAAGTCGACGCGGGCGGCGGCGGTGGCCGGGTCGGTGATCCGGTAGGTGAGGGTGCCCTGGACGGTGACGTCCTGGAAGTCGGCGGTGCGGGCGTGGAAGAGCATGGCCAGCTCGCGGTCGTCGACCGGGACCTCGGAGAGCGCGGCGGTGAGCGGGCGGAACCAGAAGGCGAGGCCGGTGCCGTCGTGGGTGAGGCGGCCGCGCCGGACGTGGCGGATGTGGGCGGTGGGCAGGGCGCGCAGGTGGCGAAGCCCGAAGCGCTTGGTGATGTCGGCCATCGACAGCTCCTTATCGTCGTGATGACGATATTGGGCGGCGCCTTTCTCGTCAAGATGACGAAAAAGGTCCGGCCGCCCCCCGGCCACGGCCCGTGGGAGGATCGACCGGTGCTGAGGATGCGAACGACGAGGCTCCCCGCGGGGCTGCTGGCCGCGGCCTGCGCGACCGCCG
>NZ_BAAAKJ010000257.1:53222-56870 GCF_039527695.1 Kitasatospora putterlickiae | reverse complement strand
ACCGCCGCGGTCGCCGCCACCGCCACGCTCGGCGCCCCGCCGGCCCGCGCGGCGGACCCGGGCGGTGAGGCCTTCACCATCGGCGACCCGCGGATCACCGAGTCCAGCGGCCTCGCGGCCAGCCGGCGCCACCCCGGCGTCTACTGGACGCACAACGACAGTGACGACGGCCCCTACGTCTACGCCGTCGACTCCCAGGGCCGCACCGTCGCCACCGTCACCCTGCGCGGCGTCGAGCCGCGCGACGTCGAAGCGATCTCGCTCGGCCCGGACGGCCGGCTCTACGTCGGTGACATCGGCGACAACCTCGGCGGCAAGTGGCCCGAGGTCTGGATCCACGCCTTCGCCGAGCCCGCCGAACTCCACGACCAGACCGTGCAGGTGACCCGCTACAAGGTCCGCTACGAGGACGGGCCGCGCGACGCCGAGGCGCTGATGGTGCACCCGGTGACCGGCCGCGCCTACATCGCCAGCAAGAAGCAGAGCGGCGGCGGCCTCTACCAGGGCCCCGAACAGCTCTCCGCGAACGGCGTCAACACCTTCCGCCGGATCGCCGACGCCCCCTGGACCACCGACGGCGCCTTCTCGCCGGACGGCACCCGGCTGGTGCTGCGCGGCTACTTCTCGGCCACCCTCTACCGCTGGAAGGACGGCGCGCCGGGCGGGGGCGAATCGCTCAGCACGCCGTTCCAGCGCCAGGGCGAGTCGGTCACCTTCAGCGCCGACGGCCGGGCGCTGCTCTACGGCAGCGAGGGCGGGGGCAGCGCGGTCTGGCGGTCGCCGCTGGACGACGACCAGCTGCCCGACACGGTCACGCCGCCGCCGAGGGCCACACCGACCCCGTCGGCGCCATCGTCCGACGGGGCGGCGGCCCCGCCCTCGGAGGGCGTCGCGGACGGCCCCTCCTCGGCCGGCACCGGCGACCAGGTGCTCGGGGTGGCGTTCCTGCTCGCGGTGGCGGGCGCGGTGTTCGGACTGCGGCGCAGGAAGCGCGACGGCTGACCCCCGCGCCGCCCGAACGGCCCGGACGCGAGCACCGCGCGGGCCGCGCCGCGCCCGTCGGGACGTCGGCGAACGATCCCCTCCGGACCGGCCCGGATCCCGGGCGGCGGGTCACGCCACGCCCAACCGTGCCGATCTGTCGCCGATTTGTGACAAAGGTTGGCCAACACCGGCCCCACGGGCGGTTTTCGTGGACGTAGTGTTCCGACTATGTCACGGAGAAGCCGCCGCACGCCCTCCCCGGAGCCCCACGACACCTGGGTGCCGCGCCCCCGGCGCCGCGAGACCCCGCTCGGCCTGCTCGGCCACGGCGTGAGGTTCCTCGGCTACAGCACCCTCGCGGGGGTGCTGCTGGCGGGCATCGCCCTGCCGGCCGCCGGTGCGCTCGGGCTCGGGATGAAGGGCACCGTGGAGGAGTTCGACACCATCCCTGACGACCTGAAGACGCCTCCACTGACCCAGGCCAGCTGGATATACGACGCCAAGGGCCAGCAGATAGCCAAGGTCTACGAGCGCGACCGCCGGGTGATCGGCGCCGAGGAGATGGGCCCGCTGATACGCCAGGCCCAGGTGGACATCGAGGACGCGCGCTTCTACGAGCACGGCGCCGTCGACCTCAAGGGCGTCCTGCGGGCGATCACCAAGAACGCGGAGAGCGGCACCGCGATGCAGGGCGCCTCGACCCTGACCCAGCAGTACGTGAAGAACGTCAACGTCGAGAAGGCCGGCGACGACCCGGTGGCCGTCCGGGAGGCCCAGCGCAAGACCCTGGGCCGCAAGGTGCAGGAGCTCAAGTACGCCATCAAGCTGGAGGAGGAGCTGACCAAGGAGCAGATCCTCACCAACTACCTGAACATCACCTACTACGGCCAGCAGGCGTACGGCATACAGGCGGCCTCCCAGCGCTACTTCAGCAAGAACACCAAGGACCTCACCCTCGCCGAGGCGGCCACCCTGGCCGGGCTGGTGCAGAACCCCTCCCAGTTCGACCCCAAGGCCCACCCCGAGGCCTCGCGCAAGCGCCGTGACGTCGTCGTCGACAAGATGCTGGAGAACCGGCACATCACCGCGGAGCAGGCCAAGGAGGCCAAGACCGGCCCGGTGGTGCTGCACTACCAGGCCCCGCAGAACGGCTGCATCACCGCCGACGCGGGCATGGGCTTCTTCTGCGACTACGTCAAGCACGTGATCAAGCAGGACCCGGTCTTCGGCAAGACCGCCGCCGAGCGCAAGAAGCTGTGGGACATGGGCGGCCTCTCCATCCACACCACCCTCGACCCGGTCAAGCAGGCGGCCGCGCTCAAGGCGGTGACCACCAGGGTGAAGGTCACCGACGAGGTCTCGGCGGCGATCACCATGGTGGAGCCGGGCACCGGGAAGATCCTGGCGATGGCCCAGACCCGCCCGTACGGGATCGACCCGGGCAAGAAGCAGACGGTCGTCAACTACAACGTGGACGCGGCGATGGGCGGCGGCAACGGCTTCCAGCCGGGCTCCAACTTCAAGCCGATCGTGGCCGCCGCCGGCCTGGAGGCGGGGCTCACCTCCACCCAGTCCTACGCGTCGCCGAACAAGATGGACTGGCCGACGATGAGCACCTGCGACGGCACCTGGAAGAACCTGGAGAAGGGCAAGAAGGGCGGCACCATCCCCAACGAGTCGGCGGGCGAGGTCGGCCCGTACGAGCTGAAGGAGGCGATGGCGCTCTCGGTCAACACCTACTTCGTGCAGATGGAGCAGGAGATCGGCCTCTGCGCGGTCAAGCAGATGGCCAACAAGCTCGGCGTGCTGACCAAGGCGAGCGGCAAGCCGCTGGAGGAGCTGCCCGCGCTGGGCCTGGGCACCCAGGAGGTGAGCCCGCTGGTGATGGCCAACGTCTACGCGACCTTCGCCAACCGCGGCACCTACTGCACGCCCGTCGCGATCAGCGGCATCACCACGATGGACGGCAAGGAGGTCCCGGTCAGCCCCACCAAGTGCGAGCGGGTGTTCTCCGAGAACACCGCCGACGTCATCAACACCGTGCTGCTGGGGGTCACCGAGAAGGGCGGCACCGCGCGCGACCTCGGCCTGGACGACGACCGCCAGATCGCCGGCAAGACCGGCACCTCCGACGAGAAGAAGTCCGCCTGGTTCAGCGGCTACACCGGCAACCTCGCCGCCTCGGTCTGGCTGGGCGGCCCGGCCGGCGGCGTGAAGATGCGGAACATCCGGATCGGCGGCAAGTGGTTCGAGGAGGTCTTCGGCGCCACCGGCCCCGGGCCGATCTGGCAGATGGCGATGAACGACGCCGTCCGGGGCATGCCGGAGAAGGAGTTCGAGACCGTCTACATCCCCAACCCGGCGCCCAAGCACGACCCCTCGGCGAGCCCGGGCTCGGGCAGCGGCTCGCCGACCGACGTCGCCCCGACCTGGCCCGGCCGTCCCCAGACGCCCGCCCGGCCGACCCGCAACCCCAACCCGAGGCCGACCCAGCCGCCCCAGACCCAGACCCAGCCCCGGCAGGAGGAGCAGCAGCCGCAGGAACAGCAGCAGCCGCAGGGCGACCCGGCGCAGCAGCAGTCCGAGCAGCAGCAGCCCGAGCAGCAGTACGAGCAGCAGTCCGAGAACGGCTGAACCGGCCCGGCACGGCACCGCGCCCCGGAA
>NZ_BAAAKJ010000257.1:51992-53188 GCF_039527695.1 Kitasatospora putterlickiae | reverse complement strand
GGGCGCGGTGCCGTCGGGGCGCCGGTCGTCAGTGCACGCCCTTGGCCGCCCAGAAGTCCTGGCGGGCCAGCACGCTGCTATCCGTCTGGTCGGTGAAGAAGCCGTCCACCCCGAGCTCGTAGAGGTACGTCGCCCAGCCGATCGCGTCGCCGTACGCGTTCGGGTCGGTGCCCCGGCGGTAGTCCAGCGGCAGGAAGGCGTTCTCGTTGCGCACCGTGTACGGGTGCAGCAGCAGGCCGGCGGCGTGCGCGTCCTTGACCAGGGTGGTCGGCGGCAGCAGCTTGCCGGCCGCGTCGACGGGCGCGATCAGCGAGGTGGTCGGGCCGATGCCGTGCGCGAAGGAGGAGATCCAGCGCAGGCCCTCGGGCTTCACCAGGTCGGCCACCGTGCGCTGGTCGCCGGAGAGCACGAAGTCGTACGGCCGGCTGGTCGGGCCGCTGAGCAGGAAGACCTTCGGGTTGTCGACCAGCTTGGCGAGCCGCTGCAGGCTGCTCGGCTCGAAGGACTGCAGGATCGCCCGGCCGTTGCGCCCGGCCAGGCCGGTGCGGCGCAGCTCGTCGGCGAGGCGCTCCTCCAGCGGCAGGCCGATCGAGCGGAAGTAGCTCGGGTGCTTGGTCTCGGGGTAGACCCAGACGTCCCGGCCCAGCTCGCGGCCGCGCTTGCGGGCGAAGTCGGCCACCTCGCGGAAGGTCGGCACGGCCCAGCGGCCGTCGTAGAGGGTGTTGCGCTGGCGCTGCTGCGGCAGGCGCTCCTTGGCGCGCAGGGTGCGCAGCTCGGCGAGCGTGAAGTCCTCGGTGAACCAGCCGGTCTGGGCCGCGCCGTCGATGGTCCTGGTGGTGCGGCGGTCCGCGAACTCCTGGTGGTCGGCGACGTCCGTGGTCTCCGTGATGTTGTTCTCGTGGCGGACCACCAGGTGGCCGTCCTTGGTGGGGACCAGGTCCGGCTCGATGACGTCCGCGCCCAGCCGCAGCGCCAGGTCGTAGGAGCCCAGGGTGTGCTCGGGGCGGTAGCCGGGGGCGCCGCGGTGGCCGACGATCAGCGGGTGCGGCAGGCGGTCCAGGCCGGTGCCGGTGCGCACCGGCGGACGGGTGCTGGCCGGGCGGCCGTCGGCGGCGCCGCGCTCGTCGGCGGCACCGTGCCGCTCGTCGCCCGGCTCGTCCCCGGCGGCGAAGGCCTCGCCGGCGGCGGCCGCGACA
>NZ_BAAAKJ010000257.1:51504-51945 GCF_039527695.1 Kitasatospora putterlickiae | reverse complement strand
GCCGATCCCGGCCGCACCGGTGGCCCGCAGGAAGGACCGGCGGGAGGAGGCGGTGGCGTCGGCGGCCTGCGCCGGGGCGCCGCCGTCGGACGGACGGTACGTCATGGGTGCTCCTAGCTCGCGCTGATGGCGTCGCGGTGTGGGTGCCGCCCGCAGACTAGGAGCCGCGGCGCCCGGTCGGGTGGCCGACGGGCGAACTGCGGGAGAAGTTCCCGCCCCGCCGTCCCGACGCACGGGAGGCCGGTCGCGGTCACGCTCCGCGGCCGGCCTCCGGTCCGGCGTGGCGGACCTGTGGGGGGTCTCCCGGCCGGTCCTGCCGCTTGCGGGCGCGGACCGGCGCAGCTTGTCGGGAGGTGGTCCCCGGGGTGGTGGAACGGCACCGATTCTGCTCGCGGGCCCGCCCTCCCCGCCATCCCCGGAACCTGGGACGGCGGGGAGGGC
>NZ_BAAAKJ010000257.1:47138-51480 GCF_039527695.1 Kitasatospora putterlickiae | reverse complement strand
GGGGCGCGGAAACCGCGCCCCGGCGTCGGGTCGACGGCGAGGAGAGCGAAGGGACTGGATTCAATAAGAAGTTGAGAAGGAAGCCCCTTCATGGCCTCGCCCGGGCTCACGCTACCAGTCAGGCGGGGACCAGGTCGCGCAGATTTACGGGGGTGACGACCCGGGAGGCCGGGTGCAGTCCCTCCGGCCGCTCCAGACCGATGAAGGTCACGGGCCGGTCGGGCACCGCCGCGCCGTCCCACAGGGTGACGGTGGTGGCCCGCCGCCCCATCAGGTCGGTGAGGTGGCGGACCGTGAGGTGCTCGCGCTCGACGGCGCCGCGCAGCAGCGTCGCGACCGACAGCCGGTTCTCCTCGACCCGGTTGGCCTCGGGCATGCCGGTCAGGTGCAGGTGCAGCCACTTGGCGCTCCAGCGGCCGTCGGCCCCGCGCAGGAACGCCAGCGGCAGGGCCACCCGTCCCGGGCCGCGCAGGTCCGACTTCAGCCGCACGGTGCGCGGTTCGAAGGGCCGCCCCGCCTGCTCGCCGTCCCGCAGCATGAAGCCGAAGAACGACTCCTCGACCTGCTCGAAGCCCTCGCCCGAGTACACGTCGACCTGCGGGACGATGAACGCCCCCCGCACCTCGTCCAGCCGCAGGTTGATGAACTCCGACGCGCCCTCGGGCGCTTCGGTGACGTCCCCGGAGTGCTCGCCGCCGATCTCGGTGAGCGAGGTGTACGAGAGCCAGGAGACGGTCTCGTACGACTCGTCCAGCATCAGCGCCGACAGGTCGAGGTCGGTGCGCCGCCCGCGCTGCCGCCAGTACACGAAGAAGCGCAGCAGCTCGCCGTCGACCGGGGAGAGCGAGCCGCGGGGCAGCACGCCGAGGCCCGCGGACGTCGCGTTGCCGCTGAGCGGCAGGGCGACGTCGAGCACGGCCGGGTCGATCAGCAGGTGACCCGGATCCGGGAGACGGCGGCTCACCTCGGCGTCCAGCGCGGCGATCAGGCGCCCGCGCGCGGCGGGCGGCAGCGGCGGCCGGGTGTCGGCGGTGACCCGGCCGCGGCCGGCCCGGTTGACGAAGATCCGGCGTTCCCCGGCCCCTTCGGTGCGGCGGTTCTGGAGGTGCTCGCGGACCGACAGCAGCACCCGGCCGGACACCCGCCCGGCCGTCGCCTCGGCGGCGGCCAGCACGGCCTCGCGCTGCTCCTCGGTGGCGCAGGCGCGCAGCAGGCGGTCGAGCGCGCGGAACAGCCTGCCCGGGGCGGCGGACAGCAGCCGCACCGCCGCGGTGACGTCGCCCGCGCCGAGCGCCTCCTCGACCCGGCCGTCCAGGGACGGCGCCGCGCGCTCGCCCCGGGCGACCGCGAACACCTCGGCGGCGTGCGGCCAGCGGGGGTGCTCGTGCGGATGGAGCCGCTCGCCGAGGCGCTTGAACGGCTCGCGGTGCGCGCCGAAGTCGGCGAGCTTGGCGGGGGCGGCGGCGACCACCGCGTCCAGGCCCGCGAGCAGCGCGCGGCGCACCGGGCGGGGGAACGTCCGGAACCGGGTCGGCCGGGCGAGCGTGACGTCCCCGTCCGACAGCGCGCAGGCGAGGCGCAGCACGTCGGTGACGGTGTCGAGCAGGAGGTCCGCGCCGGCGTCCAGCCGGGCCCGGTTGACGACGGCGCGGTTCTCCCGGACCGGGATCGCCTCTGGCCGCGGACCGTGCGCGCGGTGTCCGGCGAGGTCGCCGAGGTCGCGCAGCGCCTCCTCACCCAGCGGGGTGGCGCTGCCGGCCAGCGCCAGGTACAGGGCGGTGACCTCGTCCTCCAGCGCGCCGCCCGGGTGCAGGACGGTCAGCCGGTCGCCGGCGGCGGCGATCAGTTCGTCGTGGGCGGCGAGCAGCTCGTCGTAGGTGTGCTGGTAGCGGCCGTAGCGGGGCAGCGCGAGCAGGTCGACCACACCGGCGGAGAGCCGGGCCAGGGTGTGCTCGCGGGCGTCCTCGTCGGCGAGCGCCTCGATGATGCACCGCGTCCAGAAGTAGACGGTGTCCGGCACGTTGGCCGGGAAGTCGATGAAGTAGGCGTTGTGCCGGACGTGGTCGCCGGCCAGTTCGCGCACGGTGGGCAGGATACGGGCGGCCACCTCGTGGACGGTCCGCGAGCTCAGCCCCGACAGCCGCTCCAGTGCCTCGGCCGAGAGCTTGAAGCCCACGGACATCAGCGCGGCGTCGAACTGACGTGCCGCGGCCTCGCCGTTCCCGGCCGGACCGGCGGGGGTGGGCAGCCGGAAGGTGTGCCGGACGACCATGGATTCGAAACGGTGGGACATTCCGGCATGGTCCCAGAGCCGTGCGGACCACCGCACCCGGGTTTCGCGAACCCCGGCGGCGTCCCGGCCCGGGGGCGCGCGCCCCGGAAAGCGCGCCGTGCCCGGACGATACGCGCCGTTGCGCGGGACCACCGGCTGCGGGAGGTTGGTGCGGTCCCGTGCCGGAGGGCTCCGACCCGGGACGGCTTTGACGGACTACCACTTCGGAGGGATGTCGGCGATGGCATCGAAGATCCTGCTCGTCACCGGGGACGCCGCGGAGTCGCTGGAGGTGTTCTACCCGTACCAGCGGCTGCGCGAGGAGGGCTACCAGGTCGACATCGCGGCGCCGGCGAGGAAGCGCCTCCAGTTCGTGGTGCACGACTTCGTCGAAGGGTTCGACACCTAGGACGCGTAACCAGTCGTGCACCTCCGGGGTGCGGGTTCGCTCCGCACACCGGAAGGTAGAGGTATGGCGGACCAGGAAGCCAAGCTTGTCGACCTGCTTCTTCGGAAGTCGCAGGTCGTCACAGGCGTCGCTACTCAGGAGATCCTCTCGCTGAAGTCTCAGGAGGTGAGGGGGCGGGCCTGGGCGAAGCGCAACGATTACACAGTGCGCCAGGTCTGGCGGGAGAACCTTTCGGCCTACAGGGCAGGGGTCAAGCGTCCAAATTTTGATGCAGCCGTTCATGCCTTGCTGGAGGGCGAAACGGACTGCCTTTGGGCGTATGACAGCTCGCGGTACAGCCGAAAGGGTGCTGGAGATGTACTGAAAGTCCTTGACAGCCCTGGCAAGCGTCTTGTATTTGATCTGAACAGGCTCGATACTGAAATCCCCGAGGATCGTGTTCGGATCATCAACGATGCCGAGAATGACCGTGAGTACAGCCGGAAACTCTCCCAGAAGGTCAAAGATACAAAATCAACGCAGCGCGACCAGGGGAAATGGCTCGGGACTGCCCCGGACGGTCTGAAGCGTACGAAGAAAGGTAAGCTCAAGGCCGGAAAGAGGTGGCCGTATATTGAGCGAATCCACGAAGAGGCCGCAGCGGGGAGATCATACGCCAAGATCGTGGAAGGCTTGAACCTCGATGAAATCCCTTCGTACCGGGGCGGCCCCTGGCGTGAGGCCACTGTTGGGAAGATTCTCCGGAACCCTGTCTATCTTGGATGGCAGACGGTTTCGGTAAGGGGAAGGCCGCAGCTTTATCTGAATCCCAAGGGCAAGAAGGTTCGTGTATTCGCTAAGGGATTTGATGGGATTCCCGAAGAGGTATGGAAAAAGCATCGGGGCATCGCCGCTGCCCGATCCTCAGCCCCTGGCCTCATTGCAGCCGTTGAGGCAGCTTCTCGCATCGACGGCGAGGAGCTGATCCGACACCCCCTGGCTGGAATCATGTGGTGCCACGGAGGAGGTATCGATCCCAAGAAGGGTCACCGCGCAAGCTCCAAGGGGAAGTCGTTCAAATGCGTGAAGGCGTCAAGCGGCTTGGTCTGCGCCAAGCCTTGCAACGCAACGCGAGTGGGGGTGCTAAAGGTGGTTCTTGCCGCCTGGAAGGCCAAGCTCGCTGCGGCGGACCCGACCGATCCGACGATGCTTGCGATCTCGGAAGGGTGGATTGAGCTTTCACAACCGGATGAGACGGCGGCGGAAGTCGATGCGCGGGCCCAACTTAAGATCGCCGAGGAGGCCGTGGCCAGACTCGATCGATTGAATGCCGTTGGAGCCTACCCGGGGCGCGATGGAGAATTCACGTTTGCCAAGCTCCGCCGGGCTGCTTTGGAGGACGTGGAAGCTGCCCGCGAGGAATGGGAGAATGTGGCTCAACCTCTCGGGGACATCTCTGTCCTCACTGACCCGGAACATTGTGCAGAACTCTGGGAATCTTCCTCGGACAACTATCGAGGACAGCTCATTCGGCTCGCCATCGAGAGGATCTTCATCAAAAAGGCGGCCTACACGGGGCAGCGAGTTACGCCTGATCGTGTCGTAATTGTATGGAAGACGCCCCGGGGCTGGAAGCTGCCGCAGAACCAGGATCAGTAGCTCGGGAAAGAAGCTTGAAAAAT
>NZ_BAAAKJ010000257.1:20448-47103 GCF_039527695.1 Kitasatospora putterlickiae | reverse complement strand
TATGCAGTGCTGGCCGGGGGCCTTCGCATGGGTCAGGTGGGGGTCACCATCCGATGGTTTCGATGTCGGTGGCGAGGTCGAGCGCGACGTTCTCAGGGACGGGGACGACCGTGCGGGTGAGCTGGCCGGGCGATCTGTGCTCCGCTTCGATCACGATGACGCGCTCGCCCGCCGGGGTGTGGGCCTCGTAGGCGCGAGTGGCCTGGTGGACGACTGCGTGGATCACGGGAAGGGTCAAGCTGCTCCCTTCAGCAGGTAGTTAGCCATGGCGATCTTGGAGGCCACTCCGACGTCGGGGCCGAGCAGTTCGGCAGCGCGCAGGAACGCGCGCTCACGCTCTGCGGTGCCGGACTGGGGCGGCATCGAGTCCGCGAAGGTCGGCGGCTGCGGCGGTATCTCGGGGGTGACCGGCTGCGGGGCGGTGAGCACGTCGGCGAGGGCGGGCTGCGGGAGGGCGGTGGGTGAGGTTGAGCCGCCGGCGGCGAGGTAGGGCTGTCCGGCCTGGCGGGCCTGCTCGGCCTGGCGGGCGGCTTCCAGTTCGCCGAGGCGTCGGGCGGCCTCGACCTCCTCCTGGCGGACGCGCTGGATCTCCTGGGCGGTGGTGCGGGAGTGGGCGGCGGCCTGGATCAGGGCTTCGCCCAGTTGCTCGGCGACCTCGGGGTTGAGGTAGATGGAGGCGGCGGTCTCGCCGCAGTGGACGAGGAGACCGATGTCGCCTTCGCCGTCCACATGGGTGCGGGCGTAGTCGCGGGGGCCGTCGTACTTGCAGGGGAAGCGCTGTTCGCCGTGGTGGACGGTGTGCTGCTCAGGTGCGGTCGTCATCGGTGCTCTCCGGTCATGATCAGGAATTCGGCGACGCGCAGGACCGCGCTCACCTGGGCGTCGAAGGGCTGGTCCGGGTAGCCCCGGCCGTTGACGGCCATGGCGGCGACGGTCTTCTGGGCGAGGGCCAGGGCCTCGGGGCGGTTCACCGCTTCTCCCAGTGCGCGTCAATGCCGGACAGCGGTCGGCGCTCGAACGGGGCGTACAGGCCCCGTGCGGAGGTCTGCGGGCCGGTGCGGGGTGTGGTGGCGCGTTCCGTCTTCGCGGTGCGGTCCAGTTCGGCGGCCTGGCGGGCGAGGTAGGCGGCCAGCTCGCGGCACTGGTCGGCGTCGAGCTTGGCTGGCGGGCCGGCTTCGGAGCCTGCGGTCAGCGCCAGGACCGCGCCCATCCGGTCAGTGCGGACGCCGACGACGGAGCCCCGCCGGACGGTCATGGTCGCCTTGTGTTCGGTGGTCTCGATCACCGGTAGCTCTCCTCGGTCTAGGTGAACAGGCCCAGGAACGCCTGGACTTCGCGCGCGGAGTGCCCGGCGTCGTAGCGGACGGTCTCGCTGTCGCGGGTGATCTCCAGGCTGTAGCCGTCGCTGTCGTCGTGGTCGGCGAGGACGCGAAGGGTCGCGCCGCCGCGCAGCTCGTAGGTTCCGACGGGGGACTTCATCGCGGGTTCCTTCCGGTGGGGTTCGGAAGGCTTGAGCCGGGGTGGTTAACAGCGCGGTTCACGGGGCGGTCCGCAGCTTCTTCAGCGCGCGCGACCAGGTGGCCTTCACGGTGCCCGGGGTCTTGCCCAGGATCTCGGCTATGCCGGTGGCGTCGAGCTTCCCCGTGTCAGTGAGCATCGGCGGGCCGTCGAAGCCAAACGCGCAGCGCGCGATGGCCGCCTCGGCGGGCGACATGCCGGCCAGCAGGGCGGCGGCCTTGATCTGGCCGGCGGCGGTGAAGCGAGCGGAGGTCTCGGCGTCGGCGTCGCGGTCGATGATCGCTCCGGTGGCGCGCTTGCCGCGCTTGGTGCCGGTGACCCGGACACCCTTGCAGCGCACGGCGTCCCGGGAGACCTCGACGGGGTTGTGGGCCAGCGATGGCTGCAGGTCGGGGCACCAGCCCTCAGTGGTAGCCGCGCCGACGACCGGCCGGCCGTCCTTGACGGCGAGGTGCAGCCGGGCGGCTCGGGGCGTGGTGCCGAGCGCGGTGTACTCGACCAGGCGGTCCGGGTCCTGCGCGGTGGACGCTTCGAGTGCGCCGTCCGCCATGCTGGCGATCGGGACGGGACGGGCGAAGGCCGCTGCGACAAGGTCGGCCTGCTCGGGCGAGAACCGGCGCTTGGCGTCCAGACCGGTCAGCTCCTCCTTCGCGGAGGTGACGCAGCCGCCGCTGCGCTGGAGGGCGCCCATGAACGCCCCGGCGGCGTCGCGCGACACCCCGGGGGCGATCTCGCGGGTGGCCGCCGCTCGGCCGTCCAGCTTGGCCCTCTGGAAGGCGTAGGAGGTGAACTTCGCGGTGTTGGGGCCGTTGACGTCCCACGAGTGGATGGCGCGCCAGAAGCTCAGGCGCATCTCCTGGGCTATGTCCTGGGCGGCCTGGTGGCTGTCGCCCTCCATCTGCTGGGCGCGCTTGCGGGAGACGGACCGGGCGATGCCTTCCAGTTCCGTCAGGATCTCCTCGGTGGCGACGCGGCCCCGGTCGAGCTTGCCCAGTCCGGTGAGGGCGGTGAGGGGCTTGGGGGTCTGGGCGAGGGAGATCAGGGCGGGCGTGATGCAGGACGAAGGCATGGGAGTTCCTTGGCATGTACAGAACATAAAGATGGGCGTGCGGTATCGCCGCGCGGCGGACCGCAAAAGGGCATGGCGAAGCCCCCGGCCGGCGCTCAGGCCGCGTCAGGGCATGGCAAAGCCCCGGCGGGCGCGCGGCCGCGTCGGGGCATGAGAAAGCCCCTGCCGGTTCGGGTCAGCCGAAGGCAGGGGCGGGGGGACCTGGCGTCAGGTCAGCTTGTGGTGGCTCCCGGGCTTCGGCGAGTTGCCGAAGTCCCTGAGAGTGCGAGCCGCCGCGTGAACAGGGCCATGCAGCGGGCGAGGCGGAGATGTCGGGCCCTCGTCGTGCGGGCCTTGTTCCGGGCGCGCCGTACGGCGCGAAGAACGTGCAGCGAGGCTAACTCGCGTAGTCGCACGCGCACGAGGTAGATGTACGGATGCTCGGCATCCGGTGCGTCCGGGCATGCGAGAGGTCCGCCCAGGACGCCCATGGCCAACGGGATGGCCGCCGCCATGGCCGGCGTAAGGGTCTTCGCGATCTCCCGGCAGGCTTCGGAGATGCGGCGGAGGTGTCGGCGGGTGCCGCCGGAACGGGCCCATCCTCCCCGCCGCATCGTCACTCCTAGTTAGTGGCCACGTCCTCACTGGCGTGACATGAAGGGTGGAGCATAGCTATGTGTCCGATCTGTGCTCAAACGTTAAATAAGTTGCAAGTAAGCGCTCAACTCCCGATCATGCGCTTCACCTGCCGGTATGGCATCAGATGAGTGCAGTTGTGACCTCTGACTCATTTGCCGTGTTTACGCAGATATGAGGCTCCGAGGTCGAGTCGAGCGGAGGAGTCGCCGAAGTGCCCGAGGGCGCTGTTCTCGCCCCGGCACAGCAGTCTTCTGACGGCCTGTCCGTGGGGTTTGTCGTGGTCGTGGTCGACCACCAGGCGGTCCCCGGCCACGGCCTTTCGGCCGCAGATCGCGCACCGCCACTGCTGCTGGCGGCCCATCCGCTCATAGTCGCTCAGTGTGATCCCGTACACCCGGCGCAGCCGGGCGTCGCGGCGCTTGCGAATGACCGCCGGGTCTTGGTTGGCCCGGCTGTTGGCCGCCTTCACGCATGGCCGGCAGACGTTCGCCCGGCCGTTGGGGGCGCGCTTGCGCCTGCCGAACTGGCCGAGCGGCTTCTCGTCGTCGCACACCTCACAGAACTGCGTGTGCTCGCTCTCCGGCTCACGCCGCATAGGCCCACTCCTTCGGCAGGCCGTAGCCGTCGGCCCACGAGGGCCCGTAGACCTCGGCATCCGTATCCAGCGGCACCCCGAGCAACGTCATCTTCATCGCCTCCGCGCACGCTCGGGCGACCTCCGCGGCCTCCGCCTTCGGGGCGGTGCCCACCACCTCGTCGTGCACCCACATGGTCAAGTGCGGAGTGAGGCCCTGGTCGTCCATCTTGATCAGCGCCTGCCCCATCGTGTCCCGCGCCGTGGACTGGCAGGCGTACGCCACGGACTTGTAGAGCTTGTCCCGGTCCAGGTGCAGCCGCCGACCGGTGACCGTGGTCATCGTGCAGCGCTCCGCCAGCGCGACGCGTTGCATCTTGCGCGCCCACCGCTTGATCCCGGGGAACGCCCGGCCGTAGCGGCGCAGGGTGTCCCGCATGACCTCGACCTCCTGACCGGTCTGCTTGGCCAGCGTCGCCGCACCGCCCTGGTAGGCCGTGCCCAAGCCGGCGATCTTGGCCAGCGTGCGCTGGGCCTTGGTGTAGTCCTCGCCGAACATCAGCGTCGCGGCATACCCGTGGAGGTCGTGGCCGTCGGCGATGGCCCGCGTCATCCTGGACTCGCCCGACAGCGCGGCCAGCACCCGCAGCTCGACGGCCTGTTGGTCCACCGAGAAGTAGACGTGCCCCGGCTCGGCGACCACGCAGCGGCGCACCTCCCACCCGTGGGAGGGGAGCTGGGCCATGGCGGGGTCGGAGTGGCTGGCCCGGCCGGTCTGTGCGCCGAGTGGGTTGATCTTCGGGTGGATGCGGTCGAAGGCGTCGCGGTTGTTCAGCATCGCCTCGGCGTAGCTGGTCGACCACTTCCCGGCTCTCTTCGCCCTCAGCACGGAGTCGGCCAGGATGTTGGGCTCGCGCATTCCGAGGCGCTGCCAGTCCGGGTCGAGATCCGCCAGGGGCAGCAGCACCTCCTTGGCCACGGACAGCGCGCCGCTGTCCGTCTTCTCGGTCAGGCGTTCGCCCATGCCGAGCAGCGCGCCGGCCACCTGGTCGGGGCTGTTCACCGACGTGACTCCGAACCGGGCGGCCACCGCGGAGTGCCGCTCCTTCTCGTCCGCGAGACGACCGACCAGCCCCTTCGTGTACTCGGGGTCGATCAGCATGCCGGTGCGCTGGAGCTTCGCGCACACCAGCGCGAGGCGGTGTTCGTAGGGCAGTAGCGCCGAGCGCAGGCCCTCGGCCCGGTAACGCTCCAGCAGCTTCGGCAGCAGCCGGGCGACGAGCAGGGCGTCGAGACCGGCGTACAGCTCGTAGACGTGATGCGAGAGGCTGATCCGCGCCCAGCCGTTCTCCTTGGTCAGCCCGAGCCCGTTGAACACCTTCGTCAGGTCGTTCTGGGTGTCGGGCGCTGCCGGATCGACGTACCAGGCCGATAGCGGCTTGAGGGACAGGCCCACCCCGCCCTCGTAGTCGTGGCGGCTGTCGAGCAGATGAGCGGCCACCCGGGAGTCCTGCGCCCGGGGGTAGAGGTCTTCGAGCCGGATGCCCAGCTCGTTGTCGACCTTCAGCGCGTCGAACGCCAGGTTGTGCGCCACCAGGTTCGGCAGCGCGGCCAGCGCCTCGATCGCGGCCTCGCGAAACGGCCGGCCGAGTTCGACGGGGATGACGTACGCGGTGTGGGTATCGGCGAACTGCGCCAGCCGTATTCGGTCCGTCCACGCCAGACCGGTGGTCTCGGTGTCGAAGCCGATCAGCGTGCCCGCGTTGGCATGGGCGGTCCACCAGGTGCGGAACTCCCGCAGGTCGTCACCGTTCTCGGCGACCTTGATCTCGACCGGCTCACCGGCCAGCCGGTACGGGTGTACCCGCATGTGCTCTCTTCCTAGTCGTTGGTGGTGTCGAAGACTCCCGGCCCGGCCGGCTGCTGGTCGGCGAAGCGCACGCCGAGCAGCACCCGGCCCCGGGTCATGCGGTGCTGGCGGATGCCGCGCTCGTCCAGGGCAGAGATGAATCCGCGGCGGGTCCACGCCTTCTCGCCCTGGGCCTCGCACCAGTCGCGGTACGCGGTGTACGCCTCCTGCGAGGGGACGTGGCTCTTGTCGCTGCCGGTCTTCACCAGGACGTCCGTCAGGAACTCGGCCAGCGCGTCCGAGTTCTCCTTGAAGGCGGACGTCGCGGTCTTGATGCAGTCGGGCTCCCTCAGGCCCTCGGCGTACCACTCGACCGCGCCGGCCACCGCCCACGCGGCGATACCCTCGGCCTCCTCGCGCAGCTCGGCGAAGATGCCGTGGTCCCGCTCCTCCGGCTTGAAGTACCGATCGAACTTGATCAGCTTCACCCGCCGCCACAGGCCCTCGTCCTGCGAGCGGAACGCCGGGGTGTGGTTGGAGGCCAGCCACAGCAGGAAAGTGGGCTGGTAGGTGAAGAAGTTCTCCCGCATGAACCGCGCGGTCAGCCGGTCCGAACCGGTCGCGCGCTTCAAGACCGACTCGCTCATGGGCTTGCCGGCCTCGCCCTCCGAGGCCATCACCATCCTCGCCCCGCGCAGCGCGGCCAGGTCGGCGGGGATCGAGCTGCCCCGGTCCTCGAACGTCTCGAAGCGGGTCGTCTCCGACAGCGCGCCGAACGTGTGCGAGAGGGTGTCCAGGAACACGGACTTGCCGTTCGCGCCGATCCCGACCAGCACGGCGAACGCCTGCTCCGCGGTGCTGCCCGTGATGCCGTACCCGCACAGCCGGCGGATGTAGGCGGGCATCGACCGCTCGGCGGGGAACACCTCGTCCAGGAACCGCAGCCAACGCGGGGCCGTCGCCTGCGGGTTGTAGTTCCACGGCAGGGACTTGGTGAGCATGTCCGCCGGGTCGTGCGGCTGGAGCCTGCCCGTGCGCAGGTCAACCGTCCCGTTCGCGAACGACAGCAGGTGCGGCCGGTTGTCGAAGTCGTCCACACTCACGTGCACGCCGCGCACCGACGCCAGCTCGCGCATCAGGTCATCGATCCGCCTGGCCATGGTGAAGCCCTTCGCCGCCTTCGCCAGCGGCAGGGCGGCGACCTGCTTCTCGTACTCGGCCTCCAGTGCGTCCCCGGCGAGCTTCAGCGCCAGCGCCTCGCGGATGACCGCCTTCTCCCGGGCCAGCGTCTCCACCATCGCCGCCCCGAGGTCATGGGCGGCCTGGCGCACCAGCACCTCGTTGCGCACCCAGTGCGTCCCCGACCAGACGTGGAACCCCACGCCGTCGGCGTACCGGATACCGGCCTTGGTGTACTGCACGAGGGCGTGGGCGTTGACGATGTCCGAAGCCCCGTAGCGGGACGCCGCCTCACGGTAGGCGGACACCGCCTCGGCGGGCGGCAAGGTCAGCGACGGCCGTTGCGGCTCGTACATAGTGGTCAGGTGGTCGATGGCGTACGCCGTCATCGGGTCTCTCTCCATACTGCGTAGTCCTTGAAACCGGCGGGCAGCGTCAACCGCCGGGCCCGCACCTCCCGTTCATGGAGGGCGGCGAGGATGGTCCGGGTGAACTCCCGGCCGGAGCGGTCGTTGTCACCACACACCCGCACGTCGCGGCCCGCCAGGCCGGCGGCCAGCGCGTCCAGCGTCGACGGGTCGTTGTTGAGCAGCGCGGCCCCGCGCACCCCCACCGCGTTGTAGCCGTCGGCGACGATCGCCAGCGGGTCCGACATCCCTTCCGTGATCACCCACGGCGCGGCCGGATCGGTGCCCGGGAACACCCCGTAGCGCTGCCACTCGAACCCCTCCGGGTTGGCCAGCGAGATCCACCGGCCGGGACAGCGCCCCGAGAGGTCCCGGCCCTGCGCGCCCCTGGCCACCCCCGCCCAGTCGTGCATCGGCACGACGAGGCGGGGATACCGGACGAACGAGGCCGGTACCCACTCGGGGCACGGCTGCGGGCCGGGCCACCAGCGCAGGCCCAGCCGGCCCTGCTCGGCCGGGGAGATGCCGAAACGCTTCTGCGCGTAGGCCACGGCCGGGCCAGCGTCCTCACCGGCCGGCAGGGAGTCCAGCCACACCCGCAGCCCGGCCGTCAGGAACGGCGAGACCGGCTCCGGCCGGGCCTCGGCGACGGCGACCAGGCCCTCGGCGTCCACGTTGAACAGATGTCGGGGCAGCAAGCCCATCCCGGCCACGATGTCCTCGAAGGCGCACCCGGCACGGCAGGCCAGACCCACCATGCCGGACGTCTTCAAGTTGATCCACAGCGACGGCTTCCCGTCGTCGTGAGCCGGACAGCGGGCCACCCATTCACCGCTCTGGTAGTCCCGCCACTCCTCCAGACGGTCCAGAATTGCCGACATGCGCACGGCCCGCTCCTCTTCTTTTAGTAACCGGCCTCCCGAAGGGCCTTGACGATCGCGGCGTGGGTGCGGATGGACGTGACGGCGTAGCCGTCCTCGGTCTTGGCCCGGGGCCGCTTCACGTACGCGACGCCGAACGGCATCCCGGCGTTGACGGCCTCGGCCTCGGCCTGGCGGACGTAGGAGGCGAGGTCGTACGACTTCTCGGCCTTGCACTCCCCGGCGAAGGGACGCACCCCGAGGTCGCTGATGTCGGCCGCGCCCTCCTGGACGTTGCGGCGGACGTTGTCTCGGTCGGTCGGGTCCTTCCAGCGCACGGCCCGGTCGCCGTCCTTCCAGAACTCGCGGTACTGGCCAAGCTGTTCGTTCAAGTAGTCGGCCACCGCGGACTCCCAGCTCGTCCCCTTGGCCTTGTTGCGGTTGGCCACTAGGCGGACACCACCGTCAGGGCCGCGCCCCGGAACACCGCGACTGCTGCGGCCTGCCAGTAGCGAAGCCAGTCGGTGCGTTCGCGGGCGTCGTGCAGGAAGACGATCGTGTCGCCTGGGCCGGCGGTGTAGAGGTCGCCGATAGCGGGGGCACATCCGGGGCCGATGCGGTAGATCATGTCTCCTCCGGGGTGCGGGGCTCGTGGAAGTCGGCGGTGTGCGCGGCGTCCGAGGCCCGCAGCAGTCGGTGCGGGCCCGCGCCCTCGGCGGCGAGAGCACGGGCCCGGAAACGGAGGAAGGCCCGGCGCTCTTCGGGCCGGACCTTCCACAGGGGCGTCGTGTGATGGGGCAGCACTCAGTCCCTCTCCGGCAGATGGGACCAGGATGTACGCCGGGCGATGTGACGGCACGCGCGCTCGGAGATCCCGAACGACTCCGCGAGCGCGGCCAGCCCAGCGCCCAGGTCGGCCGACTGGCGGATCGCGTAGACCTTGCGCTCGGTCAGCTTCGCCTGGCTGTTGCGGGTGCCGGCCGACGGCGGGCGCGGGGTGTCACGGAACGCGGAGCGCATGATCTCCTGCGCGCGGTCGACCTGTGGTAGGAGGTTCGGCAGGCGGGCTGGGACCGGCCCGGTGGGGGTGGGGTGGTGCACGGGGGCCTTTCTTATCGGAGGGTTCCCAGGGCCGTGACCAGTTCGGTCACGGCGTCCATGCTGCGCAGGTAGGCGCGGTTGGTCTGGGCGGGGTCGGCCAGGTCCTCCAGATCCTGGGCGAGGCGGGTCAGCGCGTTCGCGACGGGGTCGGGGAAGCGGTCGGCGACGTCTTCGGTGGCGTTGATCATGCGCAGGGTGTAGGTCGCGACGTGACGGCTCTGGGGCACAGGGAGGAGCCGCACCGTGGGGTCGGCGGCGAGTTCGGCCTCGGCCTGCTCCAGCGTCACGTCGTCCGGCTTCCCGGTCTTCGGCTTCGGCGGGTTCGCCTTGCGGTAGAACTCCGTCCACACCTTCGCGGCTGGCAGATGCACGTCCGCGCCAGGGGCCAGCTCATCGCGTGACGGGACATGCCCGGCATCGGCGAGAAGGTCCCACGTGGCGATGTAGTTTTTGACAGTGTTGGTCGCCTTACCGGCCGTCTTGGCGAACTGCGTAGCGCTCGTCTTGGCCTTGTCATTTTTGACAAGGTCCGTGCGCTCTCCAGATGCCTTCTCTTCCACACACCGCGCGGCGAGCATCGCGAGGAATGCCTTGTTTCCGGCCCTGCCGAACAGCTCGGCGTCGTTCTCCCACGTGTTCACTGCTGGGTTCCCATCGTGGCGGCGATCGCCTGGAACGAGGCGGCCAGGTTCTTCGGAACGGTGATGGTCATGGTGACGAAGCCCGGGGCGGGCTCGGGCTCGGCCGGTACGGGGGCCGGTACCCGGGCGGGGCGTTGGGCGTCGGGCAGGTCGCGGATCGCGTTGGTGTAGCGCGACGCGAGCTGGTTCTTGCCCGCCGCGACGACGTAGAGGATGCCGGGACCGGAAAGGATCCCGGCGCGCGCGGCCAGCTGCTCGAAGGTCAGGCCGGTGCGCTCGCGCTGCTTCAGCAGCTCGTCGCGGCGCATGCGGGCGGGGAGCATGTCCGCCTGCACAACGATCGCGACGGCCGGGCGGATCTCGGCGGTGGCGGCGACCAACTTCTTCGCCTGGGCCTTCACCGCAGCCTCGGTGCGGCCCAGCAGCCGGGCGATCTCGCTCCAGCGCACGCCCTGGGCGCACAGGTCGCCAAGACGGCGCGTCTCCGAGGGGTCCCACGGCATGCGGTGGCGGTGGTGGCCGGCGGGCGGCAGGAACGCGGCGGTGGCGGCGCAGGGGTACATGGTTTCTCTCTCCAGTGAAACGGGAGCGGGACCGGCCTCCGAAGAAGCCGGTCCCGCTGGTGGCGCTGGTGGGCGGAGCGCCGGCTAGAACGGCGACTCCTCCTCGATGGCCTGGGCCGGGGTGTCGGTGACGGCCTGCTCGTACGGCTTGATGACCTTGGCGGTGAGCTTCTGGTAGTCCACGTCGCGGCCCGCCTTGCTCTCGTACTGCACACGCTCGTTGATCAGCTGGACCAGAGCCGGGCCGCCGACGCGGGCGAGGGCGTTCTTCAGTGCGGGCAGCTCGCTGATCAGCGTCCAGCCCGACGACTTGTAGCGGAAGACGCCCAGGTGCGGGTCGTGAGCGAGCCGGAACGAGATGCGGATGTCCGGCTTCGGACCCCGCTCGTCCTTCGCCCGTGCCTTCAGCTCGGCGATGGTGCGCGGGCAGCGGCACGGCACGCCCACGTCCTCCGGCGGGCTGAGAAAGGCCCGGGTGTCGCAGTGGTGGGCGAGCTTGCCATTCACCCAGTGCTTCATGTCGAACTCGACCGCGTCCGGGCCGTCGATGACCACCTCCACACGGTCGGTGTCGGTGTCCACCGCGATGGCGTCCTCCGCCTCGGTAGCCAGCTCGTGGGGCGCGCCGCCCAGCAGCTCCGCCACCGCGTCCGCGGTGGTCGGCACCGCGCAGGTGACCCGCCACTTGTACAGCGCGCGGGGGAAGCCGCCGGCCGGGTCGGGCTCGTAGGTCCGGAAGGTGCCGGCCACGTCCGGGCGGGAGTTGGCCTCGGCACGCTCGGCGCGCTCGGCCAGCTCGGGGTCGCTGTTGAAGATGTTGTCGAGTGCGTCGCTCAAGGGCGTCCGTTCTGTTGGAAGGCGGGGCCGCCAGTCGGGCGGCCCTCGTTCGCAAGAGGTGAGCCGGGGCGGTTAACAACGTCCCGGGGTGAGTGAGCCGGGACGGTTAACAACCGCCTCCGGGAGGAGTGAGCCGAGGCGGCTACACCGTCCCGAGATGAGTGAGCCGAGGCGGTTAACAACCGGCTCAGAGCCTGGTCAGGCGGCGCGGCGGGCGGTGCCGGTCAGGTGTCCGGTCTCGTTCCTCCAAGCGACGCGGCCGATGATCCCGGCGTCCGAGGCGCGGTCGTCGGCGAATCGCTTACGCAGGGTGAGGAACCGGTCGAACACCTCGCGGTCGATCTTCACCGGGCGGAACTCCGCGCGGGCCGGAGTAATGTGCAGGACCGCTCCGGCGTCGATCTCCGGGAACGGCTGGATCTTGCGGTCCACGGTGATCAGGTCGTCCGCGTGGGCGTAGGCCGCGAGCTGCGAGGCGACCGAGGTGTAGATCGACTTGGCCGTCTTCAGGTCGCCGAGCACGGTCTTGCCGTTGATCTTCACCATGAAGTCGAACGACCCTGCGTACCCGTGCGCGCGCGACCAGGCCACGTCTTCGGCGTGCAGCAGCTCCGGCTGGTATCGGTCCAGCCACGCTTCGATGTGCGGGACATACGGCTCCACGTCATGGTGCGGGTACGGCACCTCTTCGCCGCGCAGCCGCAGCTCAAAGTAGTCGTGCACCAGACTGCCGACGTCGGCGCGGACCTTGGTGTACCTCTTCGCCGCGTACTTCAGAAAATCCACGGCGGCCTGGCGGTCGCGGGCGGCGATGCGCTGGACCACCTCCAGGTCGGTCACAGCGGCCTCGGCGGCCATGCCGGCCGACCAGTCCTGAAGGAAGGGCTTGGCTTCCATGTTGAGGATGGACGTCACCGAGGGGGCGAGGTCGCCCGACTCCGGGTGGACG
The DNA here is from genome assembly GCF_039527695.1 of Kitasatospora putterlickiae. NCBI lineage: Bacteria > Bacillati > Actinomycetota > Actinomycetes > Kitasatosporales > Streptomycetaceae > Kitasatospora > Kitasatospora putterlickiae. Next base: position 34,938 of record NZ_BAAAKJ010000257.1, on the reverse strand, counting down.
TAGTAGCGGGAACCCCGCTGGTGGATCGTGCGGACGCCTTCAGACATGCGTTCCCTCCGTGTGCAGGCATGCAAGAGCCCCGGCCGTCCGAGGGACAACCGGGGCCGATGGAGCCTTAGTTAATTAATTACTTACTTCCCACGCTCAGCGCTGGCGGCGCAGCAGCTCCCACATGACCGGACCGGTCAGGCCGACGGCAGCAGCCGTCGTGGTCGGCCAGCCGACCTGGAAGTGCAGGGACACGGTCGTGAGCAACCCGTGCCCGTAGATCGCGACGTCCCGCCACGTGACGGGGCGCTCTCCGCCTCCGGTGGACGGGATGGGGTGGCGCTGGTGTGTCATGATGGAACCTCTTCCAGCTCATTGCATCGAGCGCGAGGAAACGCGGGCCACCTCTTGCCGGAGGTGGCCCGCACTCGCTTGCAGTGAGAGTACCGTCACGCATGACATTCCATCAAACTCGCAGGTCTTCCGTGGCATTCGCGCGAAGAGGCGGTTCGAAGGCGGTCCTCTCGACCCCCTGTTCGGCTGAGTTTGCTCCCGGGGATTTCCCGAGTTGCAAGTAACGCCGCAGGTCAGAAGTGAGGGTGTCATGGCCATGACGTAGCGCCGGAAGCTACCTCCCGAAATCACTCAGGAATACATAGAGTGTGCAGCAATTATCGCTGGTCACGCCCATTCCCGACGCGGTTTGAGGTTGCTTAACTCAATGACTGTGAGTATGGAATTCAATTGTTCAGCGACGGGAGCGTTTCCGAGTAGCCTGGGACCTCCGCCTGGACGCGGGCGGTCGCGGCCTGTTCGTCGGCCTCGCGCTCGTCCGGGGTCAGCGGGTCGGGTACGGGGGTGTAGACGAAGACGATGTTCTCGATCGCGGTGGCGGTGCGGTCGATCGCGTCGAAGCGCTCGCGCAGGGTCATGCGGTGGTCTCCAGGGCTTCGCGGACTCGGGCGTGGAAGTCGGCCAAGGTGCCGGTGTTCGGGACGACGAGGTCGGCGCGGTCGGGGCCGAGCTGTTCGCTGGGGTGGTCGCCGTCCGGGGCGCCCCGGTCGATGAACCACACCTCGAACCCGGCCGCACGAAGGGCCTCCACCTCGTTGTCGAAGCGGACGTCCGTGACCACGACGGGGCCAGGGATCGCGGCGGCGGCGTGCAGGCAGCGGGTGATCCAGAAGTCCGGGTCGACGTGCCGGCGGATGCCTTCGGTGCCGAGCCGCTGCAAGAAGCGGCGGGCTGCCGGATACGTGTCCTTCACCGTCTCCCAGCCGTAGCGGTCCACCGCGTCGGCGAGGTGGACCGAGGCCGGGGCGTGCACGCCCAGCAACTCGACGCCGACCACTGGGTCGATGTCGTACGCCATCGCCTTCAACGGGTCGGCCAGCGCGAGCCTCACGTACCCGTGCCCGGCGAGGGCCTTGGCGGCCGTGTCCTTGCCGGACCGGGCCCGGCCGATCAATGCGATGTTCTTCAAGGGGCAGCCTCCTTCGCCCCTGTTGAGCCGCATCGGTTAACACGCGGCCCGCAAGCCGCGTGGAACGCGAAAAGGGCCCCGACCCGTCCGAAGACGAGCCGGGGCCCAGGGTTCACCGCTTGCTCTTCATGCCGTCGGCCTGCGGTGGGGCGACGGAAGCCGGGTCCGCGTGCGGGCACGCGCAGCACTCGGCGAGTGCTTCGGCGTGGGCGGCCTCGGTGCGGGCCGCGTCGGTGGCGTGGGTGACCACGCGCTTACCCGCGGAGTGGCCGGCGGCCATCGTGGCGGCGGTCAGCAGCAGGCCGATGACGGCCTCGTTGGTCTCGATCCCGGCGAGCTTGGGCACGACGGTGCCGAGCAGGGTCAGCAGTGCGACGACGGTCGCGCGGGCCTTCACCGGGTTGTCGGTGATCCAGGTCTTCAGGTCCTCGATGGTGCTCAGCCCTTCAGGCGGACGACGACGTCGGTGATCAGTGCTGTGCCGCCCGCGAGGCCGGAGGCGACGACGCCGTAGCGCCAGACCTCCAAGGCGCGGACCCGGTCTTCGTGGTCCTTGAGCGTCTGGTCGACGGTGGCGCTGCTCTGGGCCAGCGAGCGGACGTCCTCACGGACGCCCACGAGCTGGTCGTAGATCTCCCTCGGGCCGATCACGACGCCCAGGGGCTCGTTCTCGGGCATCAGTAGCCCCCTTCGTTCCAGGCGATCGACTCGAACGAGCCGTAGGTCGCGTTCGCGTAGCGGACTCCGGCGATGATCGAATCGACGGGGTTGAGGATGTCGCGGTGGCCGGGCAGCGCGTAGGTGTCGAAGGTCGGCCGGATGGTCTGAAGGAGACCGTAGGTGCCGCCGTACAGGGCCTCGTTCGAATCCCAGTGGTTCTCGGCGAGCGGGTTGCCGCCGGACTCGACCATCACGCGGTGCTCGATCGCGGCGGCGGACGGGACGAGGTCGCCGTTGGCGCGGAGGACGTCCCGGGCCTCCTCGATCCACCCGGCGAGGTCGTCGGAGTAGCCGCTGTTCGGGGCGGCCGGCGGCTGCTCGACCTGAGGGGCCGGTGCCGGTTCGGTCTCGGCCGGGGCGGGTGCGGCGGGCTGCGGCGTCGGCGCGGGGGCCGGTGCCTTCGGGGCGGGGCGCGGGACGGGGGCGGAGCCGTCAGGGATCACGATGTCCTGGCCGGGGAAGATCAGGTCCGGGTTCGACACGGTGGCGGTGTTGGCGGCGACGAGGGCTTCCAGGGTGACGCGGTAGCAGGCGGCAATGTCCCACAGGGTGTCGCCGGGCACGACGGTGTGGAGCGGCGGCGCGGCGGCTCCGGCGGTGGCGGTGGGCAGGCTGATGACCTGGCCGGCCTCGATCCGGTCCGGGTCGGCGAGCTGCGGGTTGGCGTTGACCACAGCGTCCAGGCCGACGCCGTAGCGGGCGGCGATGGCGGACAGGGTGTCGCCCGCCACGACGTTGTGGGTGGCCGCGCCCGGGGCCGGGGTGGGCAGCGGGTCCGGGCTCGGGGCGGGCTGCTCGGTCTCGGCCGGGGTCGGGGTCGGGGTCGGGGGAAGCGTCGGGTCGGCGGTGGCCGGATCGGCGGTCGGCGCAGCCGTCGGCGACGTCGAGGCGGCAGGGACGGTGATCTGCTGGCCCTCGGTGATCCGGTCCGGGTCGCTGATCTGGGGGTTGAGGGAGAGCAGCCCGGCAACGGTGGTGCCCACGGCGACGGCGATGCCGCCCAGGGTCATGCCTCGGCGGACGGTGATCGTGCGGGTGGCCGGTGGCTTGAGGGCGGGGGCGTCGCCGTGTTCGGCGAGGAGGCGGGCGAGCTGCTTGGGGCCGGGGATGCCGTCGGCGTCGGCGGTGTCGCCGAGCTTGAGCTGCCAGGCGCGGAAGGACTCGGCGTCCGCGCTGCCCCACACCGGGCCGGGGCCTTCGGTGTAGCGGGAACAGCCCGCGCGGACGAGGGCGCGGCCCATGACGGTGATGTGCTCGCCCCGGGCACCGGGGCCGTAGAGCTGGCCGTCGATGGTGACGGCCTGGCCGGTCGGCGGAGCGGGGGTGCCGCTTCCGGTGGTATAGGCGGGGCGGCCGACGCCGAGGACGACGGAGCGGGGGCGGGTCTTGCGCACGACGCAGCCGCCGGAGCCCTGGCCCGCGCCGGAGGTGCGGGCGGTGTTGCCTTCGACGGTCTTGACCTGCCGGCCGGGGGCGGAGTCCTCCAGGACGATGCCGACGTGGTCGGCGGTGGGGCCGCCGTCCCAGGTGAAGAAGATGACGTCGCCGCGCTTGAAAGCGGCGTCGCGCCCGTGCCACTGGCCCTTGTTGCGGAACACCTGGACGTGGCTGGGGCAGTAGGCGAACTTGCCGACGGCTGCGGCCTCGCTGCCCTTGTCGGCGCACCAGGAGACGAACATGTCGCAGTACGGCTCGTGGTTCAGCCCGTACCAGCGGCCGAAGGGGGTGTCGTAGTACTTGCCGTTCGGGGACAGGTCGCCCCGGTAGTTCTGGTCGGCCCACTTCAGAGCCTCGGTGATCATTGCTTCGCGAGAGATAGAGCGGGAACCTTTCGGGCATGCGAAGGCCAACCCCTCACGTGAGGGATCGGCCCGTGGAGGTACCAAAGCCAATCCCTCACGTGAGGGATTGGCCTACAGAGGAAGGGCACCGTGCCATTGCCCCGTGGCCGGGGTCAGGCGTAGCCGGGTGGGATCGGGACGGGGGTCCAGGTGCCGGCCTCGGTCGCGCCGGGGGCCTGGTTGAGGGGGAGGGCGAGGGCCACGCCGGGGTCGACGGTGCCGCCTCCTTCGACGTCGGTGCGGGTCTGGAGCAGGAGACGCTGCCACTCGCCGGGCTGGCCGCTGCCGGTCGGCAAGGTCCAATCGAGCCTGACCCAGCCGTTGTTGAGTGCGCCGCCGGTGTACTTCCACTCGGCGGTGACCGGGCGGGCCTTGTCGACGTCGAACAGGCGCAGCCACACGTTCGCGCCGGTGCGGGCGGCGACGCGGCAGTCCAGGCGCAGGACGGGGTGGGCGATGCCTGCGGTGGGGATGGTGGCGGCGGCACGCCAGGTGGTGGCGACATCCAGGCCCTGGCGGTAGGGGGTCATGGGCAGCACCGCGCCCAGGGCGGACGCGGTGCGTTCCATCGCGGACAGGCGGGTGCCGATGGTCTGGAACTCGTCGGCCAGGGTGGGGCGGCCGTAGACGGTCATGCGGCGACCCCCAGCTCGCCCTTCACCCAGTCGTCCACCCGCTCGAAGATGCTGACGGGGACGAGGGCGAGGGTGGTCTCCTCGCCGCTGCTGGTGACCTTGGTGGCGATCTCCTGGACGACGTATTCGGCGTCGACGCCGGGCCACCTCGCGGTGCGGGCGCGCACGCGGAGCTTGTGGCCGACGCGCAACTCGGCGGCGGAGTACTCGCCGCCCGGGTGCAGGGTGACCTCGGGGACGACGATGGGGAACGCGCCGACGGCGGTCATGCGCTCGGCCTGCGCGGTCAGGGTCTCGACGCGCACCACGGAGTTGTTGGTCTCGACGGCGGCCAGGCGCGGGATGCGGCGGCCTTCCTCGGTTTCGAGCTGGCCATTGTACCACCAGGACTTCAGCTGCGACCAGCCTTCACCCGCGCCGTTGACGCCGGTCTCGGTGCACATCTTGTCGCCGTCGCTGGTGACGGAGGTGACGGTGCAGTTCGTCCCGTGCTCCAGGACGATGCCGGTGTCCTGGCCGCCGGCCGGGTAGAGGAAGCGGAAGTGGTTGCGGATCACCCGGGCGTCCAGGTCCCAATCGTGGTCGATGCGGAAGTCGAAGCCCTTGATGACCGCGCCGAGCTGTTCGACGGCTTCACCGACGCTCTTCCAGGCGAACCAGTCGTAGGTGCGCTCGCGCTTCATGGTGTCCAGGTCCGGGCCGAAGGTGAGCGCGCCGGGGCCGTTGCTGCCCCAGTAGCCGGGCCGGCCGGGGGCGACGGGTGAGGGGTTGTCGGCGAACTGCTGGATCAGCTCGCGGGCGATGGTGGTCTGCTCGCGCGGCACGGTGCCGGTGGAGTACCCGAGGTTGATCATGTTGCGGCGGTGGTACTCCCACAGCCCGACGCAGTCGAGCGTCATCTCCTCGGCCGACAGGTCGACGGACCAGGTCAGCAACGGGCCGCCCCACAGGACACGGCTGCCGCGCTGGACGTGGGCGATGATCCGCCACGGCGAGACCAGCGACCAGTCGAGTCCGGCCAGGGGTTCGGCGGCCAATGGCACCGTGAAGGACGCGGCCCCGGGGGCGTTGAGGATGGAGCGGTAGGACAGGCCCGAGACGGGCAGCTCGGCGAGCAGAGCGCCGCCCTTGAACTCGGACAGGATCACGCGGTAGCCGTTGTCGTCCGCCATCAGGCCGCCGGGAAGACGACGGCGTCGGCGTAGGAGGTCCAACCGGCACCGAGGCGCACGTTGTTGTTCTGGGTGTTCTCCGGTGCCACGGCCGTGGCGACAGACAGCGGCGTACCGGCGGGGACCTTGACGGTGGCGCTGCCCCGGATGTCGTGGTTCTCGCCCGCTCGGACGTACTTCGGGCGGCCCGCACGACGGCGCTCGCCGTGGCCGATGACCAGCGGGGTGATCCAGCCCTCACCGAACGCCCCGGTGTACGTGACCTCGAAGCCAACCGTCACCAGCCTCGGGTACGGGGCGGCCGGGGCGGTGAACTGGTGCCAGCCCTCGTTGCCCCACGCGCCGTCGCCCGCCTGGTAAGCGACGTCCAGGCGGACTGCTGCGGGGATGAGCGGGGCGGTGGTGCCGGGCCCGGTGACCTTGTGCAGGGTGGTGGTGACCGAGTCGTAGACCAGCGAACCGGCCGGGGATCCGGCGGCCACCTGGGCAACACCCTGGGCCCCGGCGGTGCGCAGGTGGCGCAGCGGGGTGGTGTCGAGCTGCCCGGCAACGACGAAGCGCTGGTCCTCGATGCCGGTGATGCCGGTCTGCGCGATGTTCACCAGCGCGAGGCGCACCGAGTTGGACGGGACGGGCCAGTCGCGCGCGCCGGGGGTGGACTCGGCCAGCACCGCGATGGACCAGCCCTTCGCGCCCTCCTTGGTGACCTGCGCGCCGGAGGTGGCGGTGGCGTACGGGGTGCCGTCGGCCGCGTAGGAGACGAGCTGCATGTACTGGTCCGCGGTGGTGCGGATGTCCATCAGCAGGGGGCCGGCGGGAACGGAGTCGGGGTCGGCGAACGCCACCACGAGGTCGGTGCGGGCGGCTTCGCCGGGCTTGGGAGTGGAGCACTGGAGCTGAATGCTGGCGTCCAGGTTGGCGAAGTGCACCGCGCCCTTGTGGCTCACGGCCACGTCGTCCGGCAGCCACACGGAGCCGGCCGCGACGCTGACGCGCGGGGTGGGGTTGTCGACCTTCTCGACCAGCAGGGCGGTGGGCCCGGCGACACCGACGTGGGCGCCCCGGGTTCCGCCGATCATCGTGCGCAGGTCGAGCGCGTCGTAGCGGCCCTGCTGCACGAACAGCGGGGCGCGGAGTTCAACAGGCAAGAGGGGTCCTTACATCCAGGCGGAGCACCACTGCACGTCCGCCGTGACCCCGGTGGGGCCTTCGAGTACATCGAGTTGCACGGTGCTGCCGCCGGGCGGCAGCGAGAACCAGTACGAGGTGGGGTCGACCTGCCCGAAGCGCGAAGCGCCGTTGAGCGTGATGCGCCGACGCCCCATGTCGACCACGAGGGCGTCACCGCGTCCGACCCGCAGTCCCCGGGTGGAAAAGCGCTTGCGGGTGCGGTCGTGGACGAGGGTGAACGACGGGTCGCGGACCTCGCCCGCGTTCGGCGTCAGCCGGATGGTCGGCCAGGTGTCGACCGAGCCCCGATTGTCGATGTCCGGGGCGGCCCGGGTGGCGGGCGCGCTGCCCATGTCGAAGGGGAACGTCAGCGGGAAGATCGGCCGGCCCTCACGCGGGGCGGCCACCGCCACCGTCGCCCGTGCCTCGTCGGCCGAGTACAGACGCGGGTCGGTAGCCAGCAGCTCGACGGTGACGCGGCGGCGGCCGGCGTGGAACTCGCGGTCCACGGTGACGGCGCGCTTGCGCACGCGGGCCATGATCCGGGCCTTGCCACCGGCGATGCCGGGGAACGCGAACTCGAACGGCTTCTCGTCGCCGCCGGGCGTGAACGCGGCCAGCAGGTACGGGAGTTCGTGGTCGTCCAGGGCGAGCATGGTGAGGGTGACAGTGCGCGCGCCCATGTAGTCGGTGCCCGGGGTCAGGCCGTCGCGCTGAAGCAGCTCGGCGTCCGAACTGCGGACGTCGGGCACGTCCAGCAGGCCGGCCACCTCCTCCAGCACGATCGTGGAGTCCTCACCGAGCAGCAGGCCGTTCCACCGGGCCGTCCACGGCGCGCCGGTGTAGGGGTTCAGGGCGCTGGGCTGAGGGCCCGCGTCCGGCACGGCCGGGGGCGGCAGGTCGGGCAGGGTGCGGAACACCACCGGCTCGGACCAGACGTCCAGGCCCGGCCCGGTGCAGTGGTAGCGCACCCGGTACTCAGTGTCCGGCTCCAGCGGCGGGTCGTCCCCCAGCGGGCCGCCGGAGCCGACCAGCGCACTGCCGGGCCATTCGGGGTCCTCGGCGTCGTAATGCGCCTTGACCGTCAGGGTGTTGGTGGTTTCGACGTCCGTCCACGCGCCCGGCGTCTTCGTGAAGAAGACGCGGGCGGTGTGGGCGGTGACGTCACTGACGAAAGGCGGGGAGAGAGCCCCCAAGCAGCTACCTCCCGGAGGTCTTCAGCTCCCACGCGATCTGCTTGCCGATCTCGTGGGCGTTGGCGTCGGTGCGGGCGTTGACGGTGATGCGCGTGCCGTAGCGCTCCCGGCCGGCGCCCTTGGAACCCGCATCCGGGTGGCGCAGGCCGGCGGCGGCGCGCTGGCCGTAGCCGTAGGAGTCCAGCGAGCGCAGCCCGGAGGCGACGGGGCGAAGGGCCTGCTCCAGCGGGCTCGCGTACGCGGCCACCGGCATCGCGGGCGTGGCCGTCAGCGAGCGCGGCGCGGCGGTCGGGGCCGGGGCGGGCGCGGACTTGAAGGGGTTGAGGCTGCTGACGATGCTGGAGACGACGCCGGTCACGCTGATCGACTTCATGCCGTTGATCAGGCCCTGGATCGCCGACTTGCCCGTGTTGAACAGCAGGCTGCCCAGGTCGCCGATCGCGCCGAGGATCTTGCCGGGCAGGCCGGCGACCAGCGAGACGACGTTGCCGATGCCGGTCGTCACGGCGCTGGCCGTGCTGGTCCAGGCCGACGCCACGGTGGAGGTGACGTTGTTCCAGGCGGTGGACGTCCAGGAGGTCACGTTGTTCCAGCCCGCCGAGACGGAGCTGCCGACCGCCGAGACCTTCGACGACACCGTGGACGTCACGCTCGACCAGGCGGACGAGGTCCACGACGCCACGGAATTCCAGGCGCTCGACGTCCAGGAGGAAACGTTTCCCCAGGCGGTCGAGACGGCGCTCGCGACGGAAGAGGCCGCCGACGACACGGTGGAGGTCACGGACGACCAGGCGGACGAGGTCCACGAGGTCACTGCGTTCCAGCCCGTCGAGACGGCCGAGCCCACGGCACCGGCCGCCGACGACACGGTGGACGACACCGTGGACCAGGCGGAGGAGGTCCAGGAGGTCACCGCGGACCAGGCTGCGGACGTGGCGGACATCAGCCCGTCCCACGCGGTCTGCACGGCGTGCCAGGCGGCCACGGCCCCGACCGCCAGGGCGTTCCAGGAGGCCATCGTGATGTCGAAGGCGACGACCAGAGCACGCAGCCCGAGGTCGACCAGCCTCATCAGGGCCGCCGTGGCCTGCGCGTTGTCCTTGAAGACCTGGAAGAACTGGCGAAGCGTGTCCGCGAACCACGAGATCGACGCGGCGATCTCGGGCGAGAACTGGACCGCCAGCGAGGCCATCCCCTCAAGGACGGCGTCCAGGACACCGACCAGGGGGCTCAAGATCAGCTTGAGCCGGTCGCCGCCGTTCGAGAGGGTGAGGAAGAAGTCGCCGAAGGCGGCTCCGATGCCGACGAGCGCAACCGGCAGCTCGTCGGTGAACGCCTTCATCCCCGGCGACTGCATCGCCGCCGTGAGCTTGGGAAAAAGAACGTCGGTGAAGTCCGTGAAGGACTTCACCATCGGCCGGACGAACGCCGAGCCCGCGTCGAAGAACGCCTTGACCTGCGGCTCGGCCTGGCGGAACCAGCCCGTGATGTCGCGAAGCGCGCCCCCGAACTCGGAGCGCATCAGCGCCGTGGCGGGCTTCAGCGCCGCCGACGCCTTCTGCATCGCCTCCTCGGCCTTGTCGCCGAGGGCCTTCATGTCGCCGGCCGCCGCGATGGCCGCGAGGCCGATCGGCAGGACCGGCAGCGCCGCCAGGGCGATGACGGCGACCAGCCCGGAGGCGACGACCGTCACCCACGAGGCGATCGCGGTGACCGCCACCAGCAGCGGCAGCGCCGCAGCGGCGGACTGGGCGAACCCGGCCGCCATCCCGGCGGCGCCCTGGGCGGCCGAGCTGATACCCGACCCGATGCCCTGGAGGGCGGAGGCCGTCTGCTCGATCGAGAGCGTGAACAGCCGCCCGAAGTTCCGGGCGACCTGCGCCGCACCGGAACCGATGGACGCGAGACCGGACTTGATCCGGTCGAAGCCACCCCTCGCGAGATGGACGTTGATCCCCAGCCGCCAGCGGCGGCCGGTGAACCGGCGGATCTGGGCCTCGGCCGGCGCGGTGTCCGCGTCGACATCGGCCCGGACGCGGACTCGTCGCTCGCGGGTGAGCGCGGCGATCCGCGCTGCGGCCTCGCCGGTGTCGGCGAAGACGTTGACCCGGACGCTGCGGTCGTGGGTCAGCTCCCGCAGCCGGGCGTTCACGCCCGTGGTGTCAAGGTCCAGCTTGACCTTGAGCTTGGTGTACTTCTCCAGCATCTCCAGGTACTGCTTGAGGCGCTGGCGGAAGCCGTCGGTGTCCGGAATGACGCGCACGTGTACGCGCCCGGCTTCCTTGCCGCCGGGGCCGGCCATCGGCTCACCTCCTACGTGAGTCGGACCGGCGCGGGCCGCTTCGGCGCGGCGGAGCGCGCGAGCACGGCCGCCGGAAGGCGGAACTGTTCTGCGATGGGGGTTGCGGCGGGATCGGCGACGGCCGGGCCGCCCCCTTCGCCGACCTCGCGGGCGAGGGCCTGGGCGAAGGGGTTGGTGCCGCTCGGGCGGCCGGTGTGCTTCGCGTACGGGCGCGGGTAGGGCTTCGGCCGCTCCACGCTGCGCGGGTTCTTCGACGCCTTGGCGACCTGGACGTGGGTGAGCGCCTGCACGGCGTCCACCAGGTCAGCCAGGACGTAGGTCCGGGCATCCCAGCCCAGCGCCTCACGGCCACCGCGCATCGCGGCCACAGTGGCACAGTCGTCGGGAAGGGTCCCGATCAGGGCAAGGATCAAGCGGGCGGAGCACCGGCCCCGGAACCAGTCCAGGACGTCCGTGCCGCAGAAGCGGCGCAGGTCGGCGGTGATCTGCGCACCGTGCTCATCCAGCAGCCTGATCAGGCCGACGCTTCCCCCGGCGCGGCGTCCTCCATCCACCGCTCGACCACGGTCATGGCTTGCTCCAGCGGCAGCGCGTCCACGCTCTCGCGCATCGCCTTCTTGTCGGAGGCGACCGCGACCAGCAGGCCGGTCATCGCGTCGATCCGCCGCTCGTTGGAGACCTTCTGCGACTGCACGAGGTCCAGCAGCGCGAGCGCGGTCTTCAGATCAGCGCCGGGCAGGGCCTCGATCCGGCGCAGCCGGATCTTCTTGCCGTTCTTGGCGACGAACTTCAGGCCCTTGCCGGTGTGCTTCTGGTCGGCCTCGGCGGCCAGGGCGGCGAAGTCCAGGGTGGTCAAGAGAGATGCCTCCAGGCGGTTTGACAGAGCTGATTGAAAGTCAGGAAACTACATCTGCACAGAGGGTGGCCCCCTCTGCGTAATCGGACCCCGCTCCGTGAACAGGGAGGGAACCTGTCCACGGAGTCGCTGATCGAGAGCCGGTGCTCTCGGTCGGCGTAGCGGAGATACCTCAACCGCCCACCAGGAAGAACTGCCCCCAAGGGGGCATCGGATGCCGGAAGCGATTCCAGCATCTCCCCGAGAACCTGCACCGGCAGGTCTCGATTCGCCTACCGCTTGCGGTAGGTCGGGTCGAGCCTGCCTAAGGCCAGGTCAACTCCCGATCTACTGCCAGATCAAGGGAGTTGTGGTGCAGGTTCCTGATTGGCTGGCATCTGTTGTCCTCGGTGCAGCTTCGGTCTTTGCTGTACTTCGAGTAGTGCTCAGGCGATGGATTCCGTCGCTGAGCGAGGACACGATCATCTCGATCCGTGCGATCCGCAAGGTTCAGACCGAGCTGCGGAAGGGACGTGAACAGTCACGGACGACACTGCCTCGTGGGGAGGATCAGACTGCCGGCTGAAGGCCGGCGGCCAGGTCGAAGACCGGGGTCACGGTGCCGAGCGGGGTTGACTGGTTGAGGGCCACTACAGTGGCCTTCACCGGCATCTCGCCGAGCGCTGCTGGGTCCATGGTCACCGCGTCCGCGCCGATGATCGACGTCTTCGGGTAGTGCCAGACGACGGCCTTGCCGCCGTCCACGGCGGCGACCATCAGCGCGCGGTTCTGTGCGGACGGGCTGGTCGGGATTGAGAACATGCCCTTGCTGTCCAGGCCCTTGTCGGTGCCGTAGTACAGCTTGTAGGACTCCGCGGTGAAGTCGGACAGGTTGATGGTGACGGCGTAGGTCTTGCCGGGGTCGGTGGTCTTCAGGCTCTTGTTCTGCCAGCTGCCCAGCACCTCGGGCTCGTCGCCGTCGACGGACATCTCGATGCCGTTGTCCAGCGAGGTGTTGCCGATGGACTTCCAGGCCAGGCCCTCGGGTCCCCACTTGGTCGAGTCCTTCGGGTCGAACCCGGCCTTCAGGTCCGGCAGCGGGGTGCCGGGGGCGGCGACGTAGATGTATCCGGTGCCCGGTACCAGGACCGGGGCGTCGTCAGCAGCCATCGCTGACTCCTTTCCGGCCCGTCAGCGGGGCCTGGTAGCGATCATGTAGTTGGCCGAGAACCGGTAGAAGTCGGTCTGGGCCTCGGTCATGGGGTCGGTGGTCATGAACGGCCCCGTGGCCTCGCGGAACCGGCTCAGGTAGCCGTCGGCGTTGCCGAACTGCTCGAAGGTGAGGCGGACCAGGCCGGCGCGGGCGCGGCGGGCCAACAGGGAGGCGTCCGCGCGCGAGGTGGCGTAGGTCTGGACGGTGAACATGCCCTCGTCGATGTAGCGCTTGTCCTTCATCGTGCCGCCGACTCGGCGGCCGATCACCAGGCCGCCGGTCTTGCGCACGGCGAGCTGCCAGTCGGCGGGCAGGTAGACCGCGCAGCGGTGCTCCGGCACGACGGTGCGCAGGGCGTGAAGGACGATGCGCTCGGAGTCGGGCATCAGGTACGGCTCGGTGGTCACCACAGGGCGGCCTCCATCGCGTGGATGCCGTCCACGTACCTGTTCGCCCGCTCGTTCCAGCCGCCCCAGTTCTTGTGCGCCGCCAACGGGTCCTCGTTGACGATGGAGTAGCCCTTGGTGTGCCGCTTCACCTTCAGCCCCGCGATGAACTCGCCCGTGTCGATGTGCAGCGACGCCTTCGCGACGACGCGGGCCTTGCGCTCCTCGGCTTCGAGCTTGAGGGCGCCCATCACGCCAGGGAGTCCGGCGACCATGGCGTCCAGGTCAGGACGGATCTCCGCCACTCTGACCACCGCCTTCCACGATCACGGTGACGAAGCGCATCCGGTCGGAAGCGCCGTGGTGGGAGCGCGGGGCGTCCACCACGGCCCAGCGGGTGCCGGGGTCGCCTTCGTCTTCGAAGGAGAGCGCGCTCCACTTGTCGACCACGGTGTCCGGTGGTAAGACGACCTTGCGGCGGATCGGCGGGGACCAGCCGACCTGTGCGCCGACAGGGGCGCGCCAGCCTGCGGCATCGCCGACGGGGGCGACCCACGCGGAGTAGGTGGTGCTCGGCCCGGGTGCGGGCCGCAGGTCGCCGTAGCCGTCATCGACGTAGCGGACGGTGTGGACGGTCACGCGGGTGCGGCCCCGCTCCAGCAGGCTCACGCGAGCCCCCAGGCGCCCTCGGGGTCCGGGAACGGGTAGCCGGTCCGCAGACCGCGTGAAACAGTCGAGCGCTGCCCCTGCACGGACTTGAGACCACCGCGGCCTGCTACCCGGTCGATCAGCGCGACCTCGCCCCGGGTGAGGGCCAGGCCCACCGGGGAGCCGTCCGACATCCGGTAGGAGACCTCTCCGGCCTGCTCCTGCACGTAGCCCTCGGGGTTGCGGAAGCGGCGGTCGGCGACGGCCAGGGCCAGAGTGCGGATCACCGCAGGGTGGCGCTCGGGCGACCAGGCCCGGTGCCCCTGGGCGGCGATCACCCAGAACGCATCCTCGATCGCGGCGCTTGCCCGCTCCCAGTCCGGCGTACCGGGCTCGGGAGCGGGCCGGCCGAGCCGGGCGAACAGCGCGGCGACCGTCAGCCCGGCCCCAGTCACGCGGCCGGGGCGAGCGGCTTCGGCTCACCGGTGAAGGCGACCTTGATGCCGCGCACCTTGACGATGTTGGCGGGCTTCGACCAGTCGGTCTCGCCCTTCTTCAGGTCGGTGACCAGGCTGGCGCCCCAGTACGAGGAGAGGAAGCTCCGCTCCATCGCCGCGCCGGAGTTGTAGTCCTTGATCCAGCGCAGCGAGAAGCCCTCGGCGCTGGTCCGGCCGCCCTTGGCGGACTCCGGGACGTTCGGCGCGCCGGAGACGAGCTGGATCGCGGAGCGGTGGAAGGCGTAGATGCCCATCGGGTTGAGGGTGTCCGAGGTGGACTCCACCAGGCGGAAGCCGTGGACCCGGCCGAGGGTGCTCTCCTTCAGGGCCGCACCGCCGTCGGCGTGCTCGGCGGCGTTGAGGATGGAGGAGGAGTTCAGCAGGTAGAACGCCGCCTCGGAGCC
>NZ_BAAAKJ010000257.1:0-20418 GCF_039527695.1 Kitasatospora putterlickiae | reverse complement strand
GTGCGGCCCTCGGCGGGGACGTTCTCCTTGTTGAGCTGGACGCGCAGGCGGGCGAGCGCCTTGCGGATCATCTGGCCAGCCGCCTCGTCGGAAGTGGCCTTGGTCAGGTCGACCGGGATCTTCGCCGAGGTGGCGACGTCCGGGAACTGCTCCATCGCGGTGGCGACCTTACGCTCAAGGCGCTCGGTGATGGTGTCGATCTGCGGCACCATGACCTGCTCGCCGAACGACAGGAGGTCGAGCGACAGTTCCGCGTCGGAGAGGTCGACCGCGGAGTAGGCGTGGGTGTCCAGCCGGACTTCGAGCAGGCCCTCGTTCAGGTTCTCCGACTGAATCCAGGTGGAGGTGTCGTTGAACTTGCGCTTGGCGTCGATGGCCTCCTCCGCGCCCTTCAGGCGGGCGGGGCGGCGGATGTTGATGACCTGGCCGGTGGCGTTGACGAACTGCTCGGCCGGGCGGCGGTCGAACATGCCCGCCAGGACGACGGAGTCCTTCAGGTTGGCGACGGCCTGGGCGACGAGCTTGTCCGGGTTCTGGAAGGCGTTGGCACGTGCGGGATTGAGAGAGATGGCGCTGTTCCTCAGGACGACGAAGAGCCGCCCCGGGGGTAGGGCGGCTCAGGTGGGGGCGGGGTGGGTCAGATGCCGTAGCGGCGCTGGCGCAGCTTCTCGGCGAGGCCCTTGTACGGGTCGGGCTCGGCGTGCGGGGTCAGCCCACCCGCGCCCAGCACAGGCTTCGGCGCGGCGACGGCGGCCAGGGCCTCGGCGTGCTTGCGCACAGCGGCCTCGTCACCGCCCTGCACGAGGGCGGCGAGGACCGGCGGCAGGGCGTACTCGGCGGCGATCCGGTCCCGAAGGGCCTGCTCCTGGAGCTGGGCCACCTGGGCGCGCAGCTCGTCCGCCTCGACGCCGGCCTCGGTGGAGCGCTCGCGGGTGGCGTCCAGGTCGGCCTGCATCTTCTCGTACAGGGCCTTGTAGTCCGGCTCGACCGGGGCGGGGGCGGCGCTCTCCTCGCCCTGTGCGGCCTGGGGCTCGGGCTCCTCGGGCACGGGCGGGGTGTCCGGGTGGGCCACGCCGCCGGGGATCGCCTCGGCCGGGGTCGGGGTCGGGGTCTCGGGCGCGGGGGTCTCGGACAAGCTCTCTCCTAGGTCTTCGTGGTCATGCTGTAGTAGGTGCGCCAGTCCGCCAGCGACCCGCCTCCGAAGCGCTTCCACATCCGCGCGAACTGCGTGTTCTCGGCGGGGAGCTGGTAGCGGCGGGAGAAGATGGGGACGGCCTGGCAGTGGCAGTGGGGGTGAGCGCCGAACGCGGCCGTGCGCTTGGACTTGTAGACCGCGCCACGGCCGGCCATCAGCGCGCAGAAGTAGCAGGGGCTCGCGTCGGTAGCCCGGTAGTAGCCGATCGCGCCGGGGTCGTCCTGCAGCGCGTTGTGGATCATGTCCCGGCCGCCGTCCTGGACCAGCATGCCGCCCGCCCCGGAGCCGCCGGTCTTCAGCGACTCCAGGAACTCCTTCTCCCGGGCGATCAGTTCGGCGTCGTCCAGCGCGGCCGAGCCCCGGCCGGCGCGCTCGCGCTCGTACTTGGCGACCCGGTCGGCGACCTCGCGGCGGAAGGTCTCCGCCACCCGCTCGGCCTCGCGCTTCAGGTCTTCGGCGGGGAACGGGTTGCGGGTGTCCACGGGCAGGGGCGTGTACGGTCCGGAGCCGGTCCGCTTGCCCGTGGCCTTGTTGAAGTCGGCCCAGAGGGAGCCGAGCGAGGCCCCCGGGCGGTAGCCGGGGCCTCCGATCACGCGGCCGGTCTCCAGCGCCCGCACCAGCCGGTAGAAGGCTATGGACAGGGCGTAGGAGGCCGCCGCGGATTCACGGACCGCCGCCGCGTACGCGGTCTCCAGCTCGGTCAGCGAACCGGCGACCTCGCGGGCCTCGACGGCGGCCAGGGCCTCGGCCCAGCGGGCGGAGAACTCACC
Organism: Kitasatospora putterlickiae; assembly: GCF_039527695.1. Taxonomy (NCBI): domain Bacteria; kingdom Bacillati; phylum Actinomycetota; class Actinomycetes; order Kitasatosporales; family Streptomycetaceae; genus Kitasatospora; species Kitasatospora putterlickiae. The sequence continues at coordinate 18,453 of NZ_BAAAKJ010000257.1, read as the reverse complement.
GGCGAGCGCTTCCTGCGCGAGCTGGTACGCGGCCACCGCCCGAAGGATCTCGGCGGTTCTGGGAGTCCACGCCACCGCTCGCCTCCTTCTGCTGCTTCAGGGCCTCGGCTTCGGCCTGCTCGGCCTTGCGGGCGGCCTCCTCGGCGGCCTTCACCGCCTCGTCAATGTCGGCCTGGGAGAAGCCGGGGACCTTGCGCAGCGCCACGGACAGGGGGACGCCCTGCTGCATCAGCTTGACCATCGCGTCGGCCGCCTGGGCGAGGCTGCGGGTGGCCTTCTCGGCCCATTCGACCTGGCTCTCGTCCTGCTCGATCTCGCCCCGGCCGGCCACCAGGGCGCACAGCCGGAACACCGACTCCCACGACTCGCCCAGCGAGTCCTGGAGCGTGGACAGGAACCGCTTGAACGAGGTCTCGGCCGCCGCGAGGGCGTCCGCGCTCAGGTTCACGAGGTTCGACCCGGCGAGGTAGTGGGGCGGCACGTCGGCCAGGCCCATGATCTCTTCGACGGTCTGACGGCGGGAGGCCAGCAGATCGCCGGTCGGCATCGCGGGGAGCTGCCCGAACTTCGCATCCGAGTTCGGGGCCATCAGCAAGGTGGACGGGTCCAGCGAGGGCACGTCGTAGACGGGCTCGCCGGTCTCCGGATCGCGCACCGGGTCACCGGTCTCCGGGTCCAGCCGCTCGGCCGGCGCGAGGCCGGTGGCGAAGCGGATCGCGTGCGCGCCCCAGTGCTCATTGAGCAGCAGGGACAGCGTCTGCTGGTTGAGGCGGTCCTGCGAGACGATCAGCGGCTCGACCAAGCCCCGGGTGCGGCCCCGCAGGTCCACGGCCGGGGAGAACCGCACCACCGGGCACACGCCCATGCCGTGCGGCTCGGAGGCCAGCACCGCGGACTCCGGTTCGGCGTCCAAGTCGACGGTGTGGCGGGCGACGTCGTCCCACAGGAAGCCGACAGTGCGGTCCTCGTCCGGCTGCTGCTCGGGCACGTGCAGCGCGTACACGGGGAACTCGTCCCACGCCGGGTCGGTGTAAACGGCCACCGTGCTGATCGCGTCGTACGCCCGGATCGCGGGCTCCCGGCGGCCCTTGCGCGGGTCCGGGGTGACGACGACGTACGCGGCCCCCGAGGTCAGCGCGGCGCGGTGGACGGCGTTCTGCCGCTCGTCCAACCGGTTCTTCTGCCAGAACGCCCACTCATTGGCGTTCTCACCGCTGCCCGGCTTGCGGAAGCCCTGCACCCGCAGGGCGTTCAGCGGGGCCTCCACCGCCAGGCTGCTGACGTTCACGATCGAGCGCTTCACCAGGTCCTTGAACTCGGCGTTCGCCTTGGCCGGCATCCACGGCGCGCGATGGGCGCCCCGGGCGTAGCGGTCGACCAGGTTGAGCCGGTCGAAGTCGCGGTCGATCAGGTCCTTCGCGTGCCGGGCACGCTTGATCACGACGGGGAGGGACATCAGAACCCTCCTCGGGTCTGTAGCGTTCCGGGCCGCTTCTGCGGCTTGAGCTTGCCGCTCTCAGTGAGGCGGCGAAGGGCGATCCAGGCGATCACCATCGTGGCGTAGAGGTCGATCTTCAGCTTCGACTCGCGGGACTCCTTGCCGAAGCCGATGCCGTACTTGTTCGGGCGCTTGCGGGCGTTCATGGTGTGCCGGGTCAGCGAGTAGTCGCGCACGTGCGGGAGGGCCTGGGCCTCGATCGCGCCGACCATCGCCATGTGCTCGGTCGTGATCTCGCGTTGGTTGGCGCGCATGTCGAACCCGACCGACGACTTCCCGGACGCCTTGATCAGCAGATCCTTGCCGTAGGTCTCCGACCAGTCGGCGACCCACCCCTCCCAACCGGCCACGTCGGCGAAGAACGCGACGACCGTGTACTTCCGGAAGACGTGGCCGACCATGTCGTTGACCTCGGTACCGTCGACTTCCCAGTTCTTGCCGGCCGGGCCGTCCGGCTTCTCCCACAGCGCGAGCGGCTGGACCAGCCGGTCCCGCACGCGCATCGCCAGCAACGCTGTCGAGTCGTCGGTCTTGCCGCCGTCGAAAGCCAAGACAATCCGCTCGCCCGGCCTGAGGCCGTCGGCGGGCTCGACCGTGGCCAGGTCCCAGGTGTCGCGCTCCACGAGCGCGTCATCATGGCTGGAGAGCTGGTTGAGGTACTTGCGGCGGGACTCGTCCTCGGTGGTGGACGCCGACCAGATGTCCTTCATCACGCGGTCCGGGTTGATCCAGACCGAGTCACCCCGCGCGCACAGGATCGCGGCGCGCAACTGCTCCTCGTCGGCGAGGTCGACCCCAGGCGGAGCCTCCACCGAGTCGTAGTAGATACCCGCGTCCCTGTTCACGCCGTCGCGCTGCTTCTCGAAGGCGTACCAGGTGCCCTCGGCCACCGACTCCTCGCCGATCACCGGGGCGTTGGTGATCTCCATCGTTCTGCCCCCGACTTTGGTGGCATTGGGGCGGATGGTGGCGGCCAGGCGCGGGCCGTGGTTGCCCTCCACCCAGTGCCAGGTCTCGTTGAGCAGGGCCATCGACGGGCGCCCGCCCTCGGCGGCGCGGAAGCTGCTGGCCTTGGCCTCCAGGCGGCACTGGCGGCCGTCGGTGTCGGCCTGGCTGGCGTAGCAGACCTCTTGGCCGAGCTTGATCGCGTACCGGTCAATGGCGGCCTGGCTGAAGATCGTGGACAGCGCCGACATCGTGTTGACGTTCTGGCCGGCCGCGGTGGCGAAGATCTGTACCCACGCCTCTTGCGGCGGGCCGCCGATCGGCGAGCCGTCGGCGCGGAAGCCCACCAGACGGCACGGGCCGACGAACTCCATCGCGCAGACGGAGGCCATCATGGGGTCCTTACCGGGGTAAGCCCCACCCCTTCAGGCGGCGCACAGTGCCGGACTCGTGGCGAAAGCCCCGGCCCCAGGTCTCGGGGTCGTTCGGGTCCTCCGGGACCGCGTCGTCGCGCAGCTCGTACCAGCGGGCCAGGATGCGGCACTGCTCCGGCGTGAACTTGAAGTCCGGGCGGAACGCGTGCGCCGACCAGCGCAGCAGCTCGCCCGCCAGGGTGCGGTGAGGGCGCGGGACGGTGTCCGGGATCGTGCGCACGGGGGTGTAGGTGAGGGGGTGGTTCATGGATCACCCCCTCGGGTCAACAGCATGGCGGATTGCCCTCCCGCGCTCGCTCGGAACGAAGTTGCGCGGGAAGTCGGCGAACCGCGCTAAAGTCCCTGGTCAGGAAAGAAGTTACGGGACAACCTGGATAGTCCAGACCCGCGAGGAGGTCCAATTTTGAAGCTGGGTAAGGCTCTATCTCTCGGTAGTGCCGTAGGCGCCATCACCCTTGTCCTCACCATCGCGAGCCGTCGTCAGAGCGTCCACGCAATGCACAATGTCAACCGTGTCATCAGCGACTCACTCCGCAAGGCTATGGGCCGCTGACCCCTGGGACCTTGTTCTCCGCTCGCGGAGATGACCCCGACGTCGTCCTCATCGAGACGACACAGGTGTACTGCTCTCCGCACGCGCGGGGATGACGAAGCGGCCTCGCCGTCCTACGGCTGGGCGGCTTCCCTACGGGCGCGGGCCTCCAGCAGCCTGGCAGCCTCCACGGAGACGTGCTCACCGGCCGCGAAGGGCGTGGTCATGTCGTGGGCCCACAGCTCGCGGGCCATGGCGTGCGGGACTTCGGAGTCCAAGCACGCCTCGTAGTAGACGATCGTCCGTGCGATGCGCAGGGACTCGCCCGAAGGCCCGGAGGTCCGGGTCTTGCGGCGTGCCACGGCGTCCCCCCTTCTCAGACTCGGTTGCCCCAGCGGGCGGCGATGGCGTCGCGGGCGTTGTGGCCGCGCTTCGGACCCTCACCCTCACCGCGGATCTTGGCGAGATGGCCAGCGGCCTGAGTCCGGTTGAGCTGGGCCTGCGCGATGCCGGGATGCAGGACCATCATGTCCTTGCGATTGCCGCCCTCGATCATCTGTCCCTCGCGCTTGACCACGGCGTCGAGCTGGGCGGCGCGGGCGAGCATCGGTGCGGCGATGTCGATCAGCGAGAGGTCGGTCGGCTCAAGGTCGAGTTCGGTCTCGTACAGGGCGACCAGCGCGGCGCGGATCTTCGCCGGGTCCTTCTCGGTCGGGTCGACGTTCAGCGGACCTCCCCGGGGTGGCGTCGGCGGGTTCGGGCGGGCTGCCAGCGGTCCGCGGCGGCCCTTCGGCGGGCTCGGCCGGCGTCGGCGGCGTCCTTGCGAAGGACGTGCCAGTCGCACAGCGCGCGGAGGTTGGCGGGGTCGTCGGGGCCGCCTTCCGAGGCGGGGACGATGTGGTCGCAGTGGCGCGCCGGCTCGCCGCACAGCTCGCCGGTGTCGTAGCGGACGTGCTGGCACATCCAGCCGTCACGGTTCATCACCGCCCGGCGAAGGCGGGCCCAGTGCGGAGGGAGCGGGGCTGTCCGGCGCGAACTCGCGGCCACGGCAACCTCCTTGAGCGCAGGGCCCCGCCAGGTGCTCGACCACGACCGGGGAGAGAGGGCCGATCGGGGAGCGTTGCCCTGGCGGGGCTGCGAGGGGAGGCCGGCCGGGTGCCGCAGCAACAGGTGCGCGCACGCGCGCGAAGCCGCCTCCACATGTATTAAGCGGCCTCGGTTAACAGCCGGCCGACACCCATGGCCTCACTCTCCGCGATCAGTGCGTAGCGGTGAGTTCATTCCCGCTGGTCACAATGCGTAAATGATTCGAAAAAAGGGTCGGCCGGCGTTCGTATCGAATTCCGGCTGCTATGACGCTCCGGGCAATAAAAGGAAATGCATGAGAGTCACCCCCCGGGGTGCATTCGAAATGCATGAGACGCGCATCACAGGGCCTCAACTTGCGCTCTGACCTGGATGTTTGCTTCATTGGAATTGCTCGGCCGGTCCGCCGAAGCGCAGCGAAGCGAAATGCCGCTGCCACGGGCGAAATGCACCGCCGGAGCATCTGATTTGAAATCCCCCCGAATGGCGGCGCGCAATGGTGCGCCCTTCGGCTCTGAAAGTGGTCACTGTGCGTAAGAATCTTGTTCCCGCCACCCTCGCCCTGGTCATGCTGCTGGCGGGTAACCCGTGGCAGACGGGGAACTGGGGCGGCGGGATCGCCGCCGCCCTGCTGACGGCCCTTGCCGCCCACGCGGTGGGCAAGATCCCGGCCCTGGTCAAGCGGGCCGTGCAGGGCCCCTCCGAGGCCGTCACGGCGGAGTCGGTGACCGTCGCCCCCGCTCCCGTGCTGGTGAACGCCTACGACCGCGACCGCACCGCCCGCTGACCACCCCGGCTCAACCCCCTTCGGAGCACCCGCGATGACCTCCCGCCGCATCCTCGCCGCCCTCGCCCTGGCCGCCGCCGCCCTCAGCGGGTGGATCACCGCCAACACCTTCAACGAACCGGCCCCGGCCGACGCCGCGCAGGTGACCGCCTTCAACGACGGGTGGACCGACGCGATGGCCGATGCCTGCCAGCAGGGCAGCGCGTACGCCTGCAAATGGCTCTCCACCACCCGCTGACCACCCGCACCACGCAAGGAACGATCATGAGCGCGACCCTGACTGACGAACTCCTCACTGCCACCGGCCAGCACTGCCACCGGTACGACTTCGTGACCCGCATGGAGGCGGAAGCGGACGCCCACGGATGGGCCCGGATAGGCATGGTGACGGACGGCACGGGGGCCCTGCTGGAGGACGGGGAAGGGTGGCACCAGCACGAGACGGACGCGGTCCGCGCACAGTCCAACTGGCAGGCCGCGTGCCGGATCATGGCGGATGCCGCCGGGGAGTGCGGGACGCTGTGGGACGCGACCGGCGACGGGCTCATGTACGACGCGGATTCGTTCCTGGCCAGCGACGCCGCGCGCCGGATCGCGGACAGCCTGGCCGGATACCCGCTGCTCGATGAGGACGACCACAGCGCGCGGGAGTGGGCCGCGATGGTCGAAGAGATCGAAGGCTCACCCCTCACCCTGCCGGACGGCGTGGACGGTGAGGACGTGCTGCGCGAACTGTCGTGCCCCTCGCTCGGAGAGATCACCACGACCATGGTGGAGGACGTCCTGTCCGGCATGGGCTACGTCGAGTGCTCCGACTGCTCGGAGTGGCTGACCCCCGTGGACGCCCGAAGCGGCGAACCGCTGTGCCGGGACTGCGCGTTGGAGGAGTCGCGCCCGGCCACGACCACCACCCTGCCGATCCCCGGGGCCGCACCCTGGCGGGCCTACACCGTGTACGGCCACGGCGAGCCGCTGACGGCCGTCCTGACGCCCTACCTCGACGGCTACGCCACCGAGCAGGGGGCCGCGTACCGCGAGGACGTGCGCGCCATCGTGCGCGGCTCCCGACAGGGTTACCGCGCCGTGTACGGCCGGGCCGCGTAGGCACCAGGCCCCACCCCCCTTCCAACTCCTGCACCACAGAACGGAAGCACCACCATGACCCGCGCCGACATGATCCGCCTGTCCGGCTACTGGCCCCGTCTCGCCCGCCTCGGGATGGACCACCCCGATGACGTGGCCGCGCTGTTCGACGCCTTCCGTGACATGCGCCGCGACCCGGAGTACGGCACCGGCCTTGACCTCCTGCTCGATGAGCTGTTCGACGCCCCCGACGGCGTCTGAGCCCCACCCGCCCCGTACCCCCTCCCCTGCACCGACCCGAGAGAGAACCACCGTGAGCCGCACCGCCGAGTACCTGACCGACCTTGCCGAAGACGCCGGAATCGTCGCCGAGTTGGAAGCCCTCACCGCCTACGCCGCACTGGTCGGCAGTGCCGAGTACGCCGTCGACACCTTCGAAGACGCCTACGAGGGCGAGTGGGACGACCTGGAGGACTTCGCCCACGACTGGCTGATGGAGACGGACGACGAGTACCGCGCCGCGATGGAGAGTTGCCGGGGGTGGCGTCCCTCCCTCGACATGACCGCGTGGCACTGCGACTACTTCCACACCAGCAGCGGGCACGTCTTCCGGTCCCTGTGAGCTGTGCGCCCCTGGTGAGGGCCCAGCGCCCCCCGCCGGGCCCCCGCCAAGGGTGCACAGACACCAGACCCCACCTCCTCCCAACCCACGGAGCGCAGCCATGCACGAACGAACGGCCATCACCGGGACGGACCCCCTGGACCGCTCCACCCGGGCACACGCCACGGTGATCACCTGGGCCCGCGAGCACGGATGGGATGGCATAGCCGACCGGTTCGGCACCTGGGCACCCATCGGGGCCGCCGCCAACGTCGCCGCGACATGGGCCGAACGGGAGCCTGCCGTGACGCTCGAACACGACGGGGCAACGCTCGCCGTCATCACCACCGACCAGACATTCCGCTACCGGACCACCGGCGGCGGACCGCCGACCAATTGGTGACGCCCACCCCGCGCTGACCCCAGACCCCACCCCCGGGCGGCAGGAAGGCCCCTCGGCCGACACCAGACCCCACCCCACCCCACCCGCAGGAGACAGCCGTGCCCCGCTACACCGTCCGCATCGACTTCACCGAGACCTACGAGTACGAGGTCGAAGCCGACAACCCCGACGACGCCGAAGCCGAAGCGCTCGACCTGTTCGACAGCGACGCCCGCGAAGACGGCTACAGCCACGGCCACGAACCCGAGGTCCGCGACGCCCAGCCCGTTCACACCCTTGCCGCGTGACCCGCCGCTGACACCAGGCCCCACCCCCTCCCGACCCGAAGGACCAGCGCCACCGTGACCGCCCTCCGCGACGAACTCGCCCCCCTGCGCGCCGAACTGCTCTCGCTCGCCGAAGGGCTCGCCCAGGCCCTCGGCAGCGCCGAATGGACCGTCGACCCACGCCGGATACCCGACTGGCACCCCTGCGCCGAACTCGTCCGCACCGAAGACGGGGCCCGCCTCCTGATCCAGCAGGAACGGCTGCGCCCCGGTCGGTGGTGGGTGCACGGCGTCCTGCCCGACAGCGGCACCTACTACTACCGGCACGACATCGACGCCGGGGAGATCACCGTCACTCGGGCCAAGACCGGGGCCCAGGTCGCCCGCGACGTGCAGCGCAGGCTGCTGCCCGTCCTGGACGCGGCGGTCGCGGAGATGAGCGCCAGGCAGCACCGGCACCTGACCGACGTCCACGAGGTCACCACCGTCGCCCGCCGGTTGAAGCGAGTGCCGCTCACCACCGGCCAGGCACCCGGCGAGGCGAAGCGGCGCAACGGCGAGGACAACGTCCGCACCCTGCGGTGGAACCAGGGCCCTGGGACCTCCTGGACCTCGCCCCACGCCGAGGTGAAGATCAGCCGCGCCCGCTTCAGCGGCGTCGAGATCACGTGCTCGCACCTCACTCCCGACATGGCGGAAGCCGTCCTGCGCGCCCTCACCGCCTCACTTCCCGCCGCCGTGCCTGTCGCCGAGGCCGCGTAGGCACCAGGCCCCACCCCCGCCAGCGGCCGACCGCCGCTGGCACCAGGCCCCCCTCCCGCGCCACCGAAGGAACAGCGCATGCCGAAGTACATCGTCGCCGTGGACGTCATCACCGTGCACGTGGTGCCCGTCCTCGCCCCCACCCCCGAGGCCGCCCAGGCCGAAGCCGAACGCATCGTCACCGCCGACTGGGAGACCTGGTACGACCACACCGAGCCCGTGTGCGTCGGCGATGCCCTCACCGAAGCCGAATGGGACGCCCAGGCCGCCGACTGGGCGTCCTGGAAGCAGACCGCCGAGCGCCAGGCCCCGCCCCCGGCCAGCCGGCCGAAGAAGGACACCCCCGCGGCCTCGTTCAAGGCGCCCCGCACCGACCACCACGCCGACGGCACGGTCTGCCCGCCCGCCCACAAGCACACCAGCTCCGGCAAGCCGCTGACCGAGGGGTGCACCGGCCGGGCCTACTCCACTGCCACCTGCACGTGCGGATGGACGACGCGCAACACCGCCAAGGGCTACACCGACGAGACCCGCCGCCGCCACCTCGCCACCGAGCACGGCTGAGTCCCGCCGACGCCAGGCCCCACCCCCACCCGCACCACCCCGGAGGCACCAGTGCCCACCCCCACCGCCTACACCCTCACCTACCCCCGCACCGGCAACCGGCCGCCGATGAGCGTGCGCTTCACCGTCGCCCCCGAGACCACCGGCACCTGGACCGTCGAGCGCCAGCCGTACGGGGCGGCCGGCCGGACGCTCACCGGGGACCAGCCCCGCCGCTACTTCGGGGACGAGGCACGGGTCCGGGCCGAAGCCGCCTTCCGTGGCCTGCTCGTCCGGGAGTGCCTGCACGTCGGCCGGCTCCTCGACCTCAACCTCGAACCCCGGGACATCCGGTTCGCCAACGGCCGCCCCACCCTCGACGGGATGGACGCCGGGGAGTGGCTGGACGCGATGGGAACCGACTGACCGACCCCGCCGACACCAGGCCCCACCCCGCCCCCAGGGTGGGGCCTGGTGTCGAAGTGCCGCATGTCGGACTCCGGTTCGGGTTGAGTCCCACCGAGAGAGCCTATGTCTATTGTTTTTTTAAATGTCAATAAAAAAGACATTATGACATAGACCCTTACGCCGAGTACCCCAACCAGACACTCACAGTAACTATCCTGCGCCTCCCTGGAGACTCCGTGAACAGCCCCGCCCGCGCCCCCTGGATACCCGGCGGCGGCACCGCCCTGGACTGGGGCCTGCGCGACGCCTGCCCGGTCGGCGTCGGCCCCGGCGGCTACCGGGGCGAAGGCGGGAAGGTGTGGTGCCTGTCCTGCGGCGACCGCTACACCGGGCGCCCCGCCCAGGTCGGCGAGGACTCGGCCCACCGCGACGACGCCCACCACGCCGCCCGCCTCCACGCCGACGACCACGAAGCCGAGATCCGCCGGTACGTCACCGCCGGACGCACCCGGGAGACCCGCGAGAAGTCCGGGTGGACCACCCGCGTCTACGACCTCGTCGCAGCGGCCTGCGGGGAGGACTACAGCGGTGTGTGGTGGGACGGCACCGGCTACCGCCTCGTGCCCGCCGGGGACCGTCTCGGGGCCAAGGGCCGGCGGGTACGCCGCCGCGTGGTCGAGCTGGCCATCGCCGCCGGGTTCCTCCAGCAGGATGAACGCGGCGACGTGGCGGCCACCTCCGACGGTCGCGCCATGCTCCGCATCTGGCGGCACCACCGAGCCGACCTCGCCGAGCCCTGGCCCGCCCGCCACGAACCCCAGGCCCTACCCCCACTCCCCGGCGGCCAGGAGGACCGGCGACGCCGCGAGGCAGCCCGCCAGCGCCTCGCGGAGCTGGAGCGCCAGGCCGCCCAGAGCCGGGCCGAGTTCCTGCGCCGCCGCGAGCAGGCCGAGCAGCAGCACCAGGACGAGCTGGCCGCCGCACGCCAGCGCCGGGCCGACACGTGGGCCGAGCGTGAGCGCGCCGAGCGGGTCCGCACTGGAGCGGACATCGACGTCACGTGGTCCGCGGTGAGCGCCGGCCGCTGGACCGTCGCCGGGGTTGGCCACGACCGCTGCCTCGACGTCACCCTCAACACCACCGACTTCGCCCACGACTCGTACGAGATCCGGGAGAACGGCCACTTCCACTCCCGCCACCGCTACCGTCATCAGGTCGACGCCGCCGCACAGCAGCTCCTCGCCGACGGCGTCGAGATCGGGCCGCTGACACCAGGCCCCACCCCTGGGAGTTTCATGCTGCGGGGCACTGTCTGCCCCGCATGCCGGTGGCAGCAGCCCCCGCGCCGGCCCACCCGGACGGAAGGCGCTGCTCCTGACCGGCCACGCCGACAATCTGCTGCTTACGCGGTTCTTCCTGGGTCACGTGATCGGGCGAAGCATGGAGTCGTATTGGGGAGAGTCAGGGTAGGGCTGCATCGTGCCCATCCAGGTATAGCCCCAGCGCTCGTAGAGCGCCCGAACCCGAGGGTGGTCCTTCTCGACCAACAGGTGGGAACGGTCCTCTGGCCTGTGCGACAGCAGCTCCTCGTGCAGGGTGCGCGCAATGCCTGTGCCTCGCCATTCTGCCCGGACCATCACCTCACACAAGGCGAAAGTCCGGCTATCGGTCTCCTTCAACAGATCAGCCGGAACCGGGGTGATGAGCCCGCCCCAGCGGTACGCGGCCGTTCGGCCAAATCCGTAGGCGTACCCGACCACCGAGCCGTCGACCTCACCGAGCGCGCACCCCCAGCGGGGCCCAGCGGCATGGCGGTGAAGGCGTTCGGTGAACCGTTCAACTCTGAAGAACGGATCGGCAACCGCCTCCTCGGCGTACACCTCCGCGTACACCTCGATCAGTCGCCCCTCAATGGTCCGCAAGTCGTCGGCGGTGTAATAGCTGACGGTCAGGGTGGCGGCCATGGCGCTCTGCTCCTTACACGGTGGTCAGGACGTCGTAGCGTTCCACGAAGGCGGTCGTCACCGGTAGACCGTGGTCGGCCACCTTTCCCCGGAACTCACCGAGGCGCTTGGCCCAACGGGGGCAGTTCACCGACGGGTAGAGTGCGAGCGCTTGGTTCGCCGTGTCGACGGCCTGTTCCAACTCGTTGGCAGCCAGGTAGCACTCGGCGAGGTGAACCGATTTGGCGAAGCGGTTGCGGCGGAAGCCAGGGGCGAGCAACCGCATACCCTGCTCCTCCTGATCGGCCGCCTTGTCGGCCTGGCCCAGGTCCATGTGCGCCATGGCGGCGGCACCGAGGAGTTCCCCGGGGCCAACGAAGGCCAGCCACGCCGATGGCGTCGTCCCGGTGGCCCGGTCCAAGGAAACCTCGGCCCGCGCAAGGGCACCCGCGCAGCGGACGCTCTCTCCTGAAGCCGCGTAGCCGAGAGCAAGGCGGCCGTGCAGCAAGGCACTGAGACGGTGGTCGCGGCCGTTGCGCGTGGCGTCGAGCGCCGCTCGGGCGATGGTGACGGTCTCCGTTGCCCGGCCGAGTTCCCAACTCTGGCGCGACATGTAAGCCCAAATGCGGGCCTGGAGCATTCGGTCGCCAGCCAAAAGGGAGGCGCGCAGGCCTGCGTCGAAGTTTTGACCCGCACGGGTGTGATCGCCAGTGTCGAACGCAAACCAGCCCGCGCTGGCGTGCAGTTCGCCGATCACCTGGTAGAGCGCTGACTCTACGCGGGGCCCATACACGCATCGCCCCATCGCGTCCTCGATTTGCGTGACTGCCTCCTCAGCGATGTCGGCAAGCTGCTCACCACCGTAGGCGTCGTCCACCGCATGGAGTTCGTCGATACTTCCTCGGATGCGCTCGACATCAGCCATCCCTATGCGTCCCGAGGTCGGCAATGGTGCGAACGCAAAACCGATGAGGTTCCCTGTGGCAGCGATCATGAACTGGCGACGGAGCACGTGGTTCTCCTGAGGGTCGGCAGAGGTCTCTTCCAGCAGCGTAGAACGAGGCTGGAGGGCAGCGAGCTGGCGAGCCCTCGCACCCGAAAGAGTGAAGCCAAGCTGATCCGCAGGCAGGTTGAAGACATCCGTTAACGCCACAAGGTAGTGCATCTGTGGCAGCTCGGTCTCGCCGGACAGCCACCGCCGGACATGACGGTCCGAGGCGTTCCCGGGCTGACCGAACCGTCGTTCCTCAGCAGCATTAACGGCTCGCGCGAGGTCGTTCGCAGACAGGGTGTGCGCGAGCATCAGCCCCCGAAGGACGTTGTTTGGGCGGGCGGTAGCCATAAGCGCTCCTCGGTCCGGTAGGGCGACGCTACCGCCATTCGACTCCCCGTCAACCCTCAGGAATGTCCGGGGGGCATGAGCGCGACCACCCCCGAAACGTCCTACCCGTTTCTGCCCCAGAGGCGTTCACTGATTGTCAGCGGCCGATGGCCTGGGGTGATGACCACCGCGGTGCTGCGGGCGACTTGACCACACACCGACGCTGCCGGAGATCGGTAGCTACTCAGAAGGGAGACCTCGATGAGCGACGGCAACAACAACCACGGCGACGACAGCGGCAACCAGCACGAGAACGACGGCGAGAGCAACAGCAACGAGTAGGACGCGGAGACTCTCCCGGGCCTGGGGGCCCGTTCTTCCGGGGCCCGGGAGAGGTGCTGCTCGTCCCAGGAGTCCGGACATGGCCCAGGCGACCACGCTGGCTCTCGGCTATGGAGGAAACGTCAGTGGCAAGACGCACCCCCGCACGGGTGTACCGCGAGGTCGTTACCGGCCTCGCGAAGCACGAACTCACTCAGCTCCCCGCCGGCTGGAACCCTCTGGACGACTACAGGGAGGCCCGAGCGGCCGACCGCGCCCCCTCCGTGGGGATGTTGCTCCAGATCGCCGCTGTGCGGTCCACCTGTCCCTGCCGGAACTGTGTGGCACACCGCATCGGCCCATCGGTCCAGTCGGCCTGACCAGTCAACTCCCCGCACGCCACGATCCGTTGAAGAGAGGAAAGTTGAAAAGTCTGGTCCAGGGCGACCCGGTCCGGCACCGCAGGGACGGTTGGACGGGCACTGTCGCGGAGACCCCGAGCCGACACACCAATCACGCCTGGGTCAACCGGAACAGCTCCAGTGACCCCTACCCGGAGCTGGTCCTGCTGGAGGACTTGGAGGCCGCAGAGTGAGCACCCTGCCGACCCTCCGGGCTGCCGAGGAAGGGGTTGTCACGGACCGGCCCGACGGCTACCGCGATGGCACCTGCTGGGCCTGCCAGCGGGAGACCCTGGTCTGCGCGGGCACGGTCCTCCAAGCCCCCGGTGATCTCCAGAGCACCTGCCACATGATCTGTGACGACTGCATCGTCCGGGCCCGAAGCCCGCGCCGCCTCGCCGCGCTGCGGGCCTCGCTCGCCACGCGGCCGGCGTAGGCCCGTGGACGACGGCCAGGACGACTACCGAGAGGCGGCCGAACGCTCCGCCCACGGGGCTCCCACCCCTCGCGCGGTCGCCATCGCCTACACGCTCGCCCTGTTCTCGCTGATAGCGCTGGCGACGGCGCTGATCGCCTCCGGCCGCTTCTGACCACCAACCGCGCCCCCGGGCGCCCCATGAGCCCCCGGCTCGTCGGAACGGGCCCTCCGCCGGACCGGGCCGCACCACCCCGCACCACTGCCCGCCCACTCCCGGGCGGGCAGGGTCCAACCCGATTGGAGACGCACGTGAGCACCCCCACCCTCAACCCCGGTGACCCGCAGGTCACCAACCTGACCCGCCGCCTGGACCACCAGGTCCCGGACGGCGACTTCGCCCCGGCGACGGGTGTCGAGTCCCTGACCCGCCGCCTGGACCACTCGGTCCCGGACGGCAAGTTCACCTCGATGGGCGTCGCGACGGCCTGACAGCCGTCCCGAACTGATGCCGGTTAGTTGACGGCATGGGCGGGTCGGCCCGGTGGCCATCCGAGCCGACCCGCCGCTCGACGTCGCACACCCCCCTCGATCAAGGAGAGTCCGCAATGAAGACCGCCATCACCCCCCACGTCCCCGCCGGCTCCTTCTTCGACCTCGACCGGAAGGACCCGGACCTGACCCGTCTGCGCGAGGTCGGCGCGGACAGCGTCCTGCCGTTCGTCCTGATGGAACGCCTGCTGAGGTCGGCCACGCCCTACGCGGAGCACGCCCGATCCCTGCGCAGCGACAGCGTGACCGTGGCCGGCGCGCGTTTCGACTGGTTCGACGCGAAGTTGCCGGGCGAGATCGCCCAGGAGATCAACCTGACCGACTACGACATCGTCCCTCACACCGACGAGCGCCGTGAGGCGCTGACCCGAGCCCTGGACCACCTGTCGCTGGTGCACCCGGAGGGCTTCGAGCGGGTGCGGGAATTCGTCCGTGGGCTGCTGTGGGTGGGCCTCAAGCCCGGTGTGCGCGCCTCCTCGCTGACCAGCTCCAGCGACCCGGCGCTCCCGTACGTCATCGTCTTCTCCGAGAAGGCCCGTCACCACATCCCGCCCAACACCGTCAGCGAGCGGCCGTCCCACCTCTTCCTGGCGGAGAACATCCTCCACGAGGCCACCCATCAGTCGGTCAGCTTCCATGTCCTCCAGCACCAGGTCTTCGCCGACGGCTACTCGTCCCAGACCTCCCCGAAGATCGAGATCAAGTGGCGCGCCGGCCAGGGGGAGGCCCGCAACCAGCACTGGGAACTCGACCGGGCCTTCCACGCCACCTGCGTCTACAACCAACTGCTGCGCTTCCGCCAGGTCGAGCTGGCCCGCGACGACCTGACCGCCGACGAGCGGGCGAGCCTCCAGACCGCCCACGACGAGGGCCTGCCCGCCGTCCGCTACCTCATGCGCGAACTCGAACTCCGCGGTGAGCACTTCTCGGAGCACGGCCGGGTCCTGCTGGCCGACCTGCGCCACCAGACCGACCAGCTGTAGCGCCACGCCGCGAAGAACCGAACGAGGGAAGCTCCCGTGCTCGATCACCTCATCACCCACGACGACACCCTTCGCATGGTCCCCACCGACCGCGACGAACTGACCGCCGCAGTCAGCAGTCTCCACGAAGAACTGCGGGCCCTGCCCGAGGGGACCGACCCCGCCCGCACCCGACTCCTGACCAGGTGGATCGGCATCGGCCAGATGAGCCTGGGCCACCACGACGAGGCCCGCAGCTTCCTCCGGCGGGCGCTCGACCTCGCCGCCTCCACCGGCAACACCCGGGCCGTCGTCGCCACCGGCCTCAACCTCGGCGACGCGCACCGCTACGCCGGTGACGTACAGGCCGCGGACGCGCTCTACCGCAGCGCTCTGACCACCGCGCGAAGCCGGCACCCGGAACTCCTCGACTACGCGCTTCAGCACACCGGCAAACACCTCATGGAGCGCGGCGAGCTCACGGACGCCCAGGCCCTCCTGCAAGAAGCGCTGCGGCTGCGGATCGCAAAGGGCGACACCGGGCTGATCGAGTCCACGCAGGCCGCCCTCGACCGGGTCGAGTTGCTGATCGGCCAGGCCGCCGCGCCGGCCGCAGACGGCGGGATCCCGCCCGGGTGGAGCGGTCGGTGGACCACCTGGTTTCAGTCCCACACGACGGCTCGGACCCCGGACCGATGGGCAGCGGACTTCCCGGCCCTCCGGAACGCCGCCGCCGGGCTCGCCGCACACCAGCGCGTACACCCCCGCCACCTGCGCCACCTGCGCGACCAGTCGTTCCCCGCCCAGTTGATCGCCGCCATGGCGGAGGAAGCCGAGAAGACCGTCGCCGCTGACGGGTACCTCCACAACGGCAAGTGGAACGCCGCGCCCGGCGACGCCGCGAGCAGCTTCGCCGGACAAGTCGACCTCGCCGCCGTGGTCTCACGGTCCACCGGCCTCGCCGTCGAACAGCCCCACACCGCCGTCTACATCGCGTACCGGGAGGAAGGGCAGTTCCTCGACTTCCACCTGGACGAAGCCGGCTTCGGCGAGGCGAACCTCATCCTCTGCCTCAAACACGAGCGCCCCACCGGTTCCTCCACGGCCAGCTCCACCGTCTTCATCAACGCCGACGGCTACCTCGCCTGCGACCTCGCCGTCGGCGACTGCGTCGTGTTCGACGGCGTGTTCACGCCGCACGGCCGGACGCCCCTGAGCGCCGGAGAGAGCGTCACCCTCGTCAGCTTCGGATTTCGCGCCCGCGACCAGGCCTCGCGCACGGCAAAGCCCTTGCCGTCGGTCCCTCGGTAGGAGAAGAGCGACGGTGCCTGATCCGCCAACGCCACGCGAGGTCAACGTCGAAGTCGTCCCCGCCGAGGGCTACGAGCTGGAGATCGAAGGGGTTCCAGACTGCCCCTTCGTCACAGTGGACGACCTGGACAGGCACTTCGAAGAGGTCGTCGCCGAACACGTGCGGGAGTCCTTGAACATCCCCAACGACGTGCCGCTCGTGCTTCACATCACAGACTCCGACGGGGAGACCACCCGGACCGAGCATCGGCCGGTTCCGCGCCCCTGACCATCTCGCACCCCCGCCGCCTCCAACCCCCGGCGGCGGGCCCACCCCCGTTCGGTGACTGCCCCCGCTGTCGCCGAACGGGGGTGTTCTCGACGTTCTCAGGAGTAGCTATGTGGGCCAGCACCCCACCAGACCGCCAGGCGATGATCAAGAATCTCGTCATTGCCGCGCTGCCGGCCATCGCGCAGCGGTATGACGCGGGTGTCGGCGTCAGACGGCTCGCGACGGTCTACGGCTGCGACGCCAAATGGCTCCAAGACCAGATGCTCAAGGCCGGATACCGCATCCGGCCGCTTGAGGAGGCGACCGGCCTGCGCCCCGCCCCTCTGCCGTGGGAACCCATCACCCTCCCGCGCCGAACGACGATGCCCTGACCCCGCAGACCGGCCCCGCCCCGCGCGCGACTACGGCACCGCATGAGGGCGGGGCCCTCCACGCCCGAACGGACCCCCGTGCCACCCAAGATCCCCGAGCCCACCGGCAAGGCCCGCACCGACCTGATCACCGCCTACGCGAACCGAACCCCGGTGATCGTGCTCGCCAAGAGCCACGGAGTGTCGGAGGGCACCATGGCCAAGTGGCTCCGGAGGTGGGGAGCCACCAAAGGTCCGGCGGACAGCGACCCCGCCGTGGACCGTGAGGAGGCCACCCGGCTCTACAACGATGGCACCTCGCTCTCCACCCTCATGGGGTACTACGGCGTCACCCGCCGCCGCATGGAGATCCTTTTCGAAGCGTGGGAGGTTCCCCTGCGCGGCCGCAGGGCGGCCGCACGGGTCCGCGCGGAAGCACGGGCACGGAAGCTCGACACCTACCGGCTGTTCCCGTGACGGGGGCGTCGGCATCCCGGCCGGGGCAACGCGGAGGCTGCTCGCCGCTGGCGACCGGACCTCCACGACGAGCGCGTAGCCGATGACCTTAGGAAGTCTTCCCAGGTGGGGAAAGAGGTGGACGACTGTACACTCGCTCTACACCGAGAAGCCCGGTTACACCTGGCCCGCCGACGTGGCGTTCGCCGACGTCGAACCGGCCGACTACGTGGCCCTGGTGATTCCCGGCGGGCGCGCCCCCGAGTACCTGCGCAACGACCCCGAGGTGCGGCGGATCGTCCGGCACTTCTTCGACGGCGGGAAGCCGGTCGCGCAGATCTGCCACGGCCCGCTGGTCGCGGCCGCCGCCGGGGTGCTCTCCGGGCGGACCAGCGCCGCCTACCCCGCGCTGGAGCCGGACGTGACGGCGGCGGGCGCGACGTACGTGGACGGCGAGGCGGTGGTGGACGGCGTGGTCGTCTCGGCCCGCGCCTGGCCCGACCACCCGGCGTGGCTGCGGGCGTTCATCGAGGTCCTGCGGGCCAAGGCGCCGGTCACCTGACCGCCGGCGGCGAAGGCGCCCCCGAGGACGCCTCGGGGCCACCCCCGAGTGGGCCCTCGGGGGTGGCCCCTCCCTGAGGGGGAGCGGCTCGCCGGGCGAAGCTCGGTCCGGCGGCGGACGCCCCTCGCGTGACCGCCTGACAGAGTCTCAAGTGTCGAGATCGGCCGGGGTGTCGTGGGCACCCGACGGCACGGACACGGGAGGACGCATGGGCATGGCGGAGCACAGGAGCGGAGCCGG
>NZ_BAAAKJ010000256.1:15853-21440 GCF_039527695.1 Kitasatospora putterlickiae | reverse complement strand
CCGGAAGGCCGTGATCACGGCTTCGGGGTCCGTCCTCACACCCCCGCCTGCCGGGCGACGCCCGGGGCGTGCGAACGGACCCTAGAATGCCCGGCATGAGTGCCGCCACCCCCGACCCCGACCCGCGCCGGCAGAAGCTGCTCGAACGCCTCGTCAGCCTCTCCTCCGGAAGCTATCTGCTGGTCACCACCTTCAAGAAGGACGGCACCGCCGTGCCGACCCCGGTGTGGGTGGTGCGCGACGGCGAGGCGCTCGGCATCTGGACCGTCGCCGACTCCTGGAAGGTCAAGCGGATCCGCAACCGCCCGGACGTCCTGGTCGGCCCCTGCGACGTGCGCGGCAGGCCGACCGGCGAGTCCCACCCGGCCACCGCCGAGATCCTCGGCCCGGAGCGCACCGCCGCCTACCGGACGCTGCTGCGGCAGAAGTACGGCCTGGTCGGCGTCCTCACCCTGGCCGGCAGCCGGCTGCGGCGCGGCGATCGCGGCACCGTCGGCATCCGTCTCACCCTCACCGACGGCTGACGCCCGCGCGCACACCGGCCGCGTCCGTCACCTCCACCCCACCTTGCTCGTCCGGTTCATGTCAGCCTAAACGTTCTTCCGTTGTACGCCTGGTCGTCCGCCGGAGCGTGCGGTATGGCAACGGTGGCGCTGCTACAACACACAGCGCCCCACCACCATCCGTTCGCGCGTCAGGAGGGCCGCCCCATGCGGCGAACCGATCGAGTCCGGCTCCGTGCACTGGCGGTGGCATCGGCCGCCACCGTCGTGGGAGCGCTCATAGCCCTGCCGGCCGGCACCGCGCACGCGGTGTCGCCGGACATCGTGATCAGCCAGGTGTACGGCGGCGGCGGCAACTCCGGCGCCCCGTTCACCAACGACTTCATCGAGCTGTACAACCGCGGCACCGTGCCGGTCTCCGTCACCGGCTGGACCGTCCAGTACGCCTCCGCCACCGGCTCCGCCTGGTCCCGGACCACGCTGTCGGGCACCATCGCCCCCGGCGCGTACCACCTGGTGCAGGAGGCGGCCGGGGCCGGCTCCGGCGCCGCCCTCCCGACGCCGGACACCACCGGCACGATCGCCATGGGCGCCAACGCCGGCAAGGTCGCGCTGGTCACCAACTCCACCGCGCTGACCTGCTCCACCGGCTGCGCCACCCAGCCCGGGGTGAAGGACTTCGTCGGCTACGGCACGACCGCCGGCTCGGCCGAGGGCTCGCCGACCGGCAACCTCGCCAACACCACCGCCGCGGTGCGGGCGGGCGGCGGGGCCACCGACACCGACAACAACGCGGCCGACTTCGCCGTCACCGCGCCCACCCCGCGCAACTCGTCCTCCACCGGCGGCGGGACCGGCGGCACCCGCATCCACGACCTCCAGGGCGCGGCCCGCACCTCCCCGCTGGCCGGCCAGGCGGTCAGCGCCGTCCCCGGCGTCGTCACGACGGTCGGCCCGAGCGGCTACTGGTTCCAGGACCCGCAGCCCGACGCCGACCCGGCCACCAGCGAGGCGGTCTACGTCTACACCGCCGGCGCCCCGGGCGTGGCCGTCGGCGACTCGGTCAAGGTCGGCGGCACGGTGAGCGAGTTCCGCCCGGGCGGCACCGGCGGCACCACCAACCTCACCACCACCGAGCTGACCGCGCCCACCACTACGGTCCTCGCCCACAACGTCGCGCCGCCCGCCGCCACCGTGGTCGGCGCGGGCGGCCGGGTCCCGCCGGCGGCGGTCGTCTCCAGCGTCACCACGGGCGACGTCGAGACGGCCGGCGGATTCCAGCCGGCCACCGACGGCCTGGACTTCTGGGAGTCCCTGGAGGGCATGCGGGTCCAGGTGAACAACGCCGCCGTGGTCGGCCCGAGCAGCTCCTTCGGCGAGATCCCGGTCGTCCCGCAGGGCTCGACCACCCGCACCAACCGCGGCGGCATCCTGCTGCAGGCCGGCGACGGCAACCCCGAGCGGGTCCTGCTGGACGACGTGCTCGCGCCGACGCCGACCGCCAACACGGGCGACACCCTCTCCGGCGCCACCGTCGGCGTCCTCGACTACTCCTTCGGCAACTTCAAGCTGCTGGTCACCGCGACCCCGACCGTCGTCCCCGGCGGTCTCGCCGCCGAGACCACCTCCGCCCAGACCGCCGGCGAACTCGCCACGGCGACCTTCAACGTCGAGAACCTCGCCCCGGGCGATCCGCAGAGCAAGTTCGACGGCCTCGCCGCCGCCGTCGTCGGCAACCTCCGCTCGCCCGACCTGGTCGCCCTGGAGGAGATCCAGGACAACTCCGGCGCCACCGACAACGGCGTCGTCGCCGCCGACCAGACGGTGGCCAAGCTGGTCGCCGCGATCAGCGCGGCCGGCGGCCCGGCCTACTCCTACCGTCAGATCAACCCGGTGAACGACCAGGACGGCGGCCAGCCCGGCGGCAACATCCGCCAGGTCTTCCTCTACCGCACCGACCGCGGCCTGACCTTCACCGACCGCCCCGGCGCGGGCTCCACCACCGCCAACGCGATCGTCAACAACGCTGGCACCCCCGCCCTCGCCTACTCCCCCGGCCGGATCGACCCGGCCAACTCCGCGTTCACCGCCAGCCGCAAGCCCCTCGCGGGCGAGTTCCACTGGAACGGCCGCCCGGTCTTCGTGATCGCCAACCACTTCAACTCCAAAGGCGGCGACCAGCCCCTCTTCGGCCGCTACCAGCAGCCGGCCCGCCCCTCGGAGACCCAGCGGCACGCGCAGGCCGCCGCGGTGAAGACCTTCACCGACCAGATCCTCGCCGTCGACCCGAACGCCTCGGTCATCGTCCTCGGCGACCTCAACGACTTCGAGTTCTCCCAGACCACCGACCTCCTCACCGCCGGCGGCTCCCTGGTCGACCTCCCCCGCACCCTCCCCCTCGCCGAGCGCTACACCTACGTCTACGAGGGCAACTCCCAGGTGCTGGACCACATCCTCATCTCCCCCGCCCTCGCCGCCAAGCCGTACGGCTACGACATCGTCCACCTCAACAGCGAGTTCGCCACCCAGCTGAGCGACCACGACCCCCAGGTCGTCCGCATCCCGCTGCCGTAGCGCCCGTATCCACCCGGCCCCTCCCTGCCCCGGCGTCACCTCCTCGACGCCGGGGCAGTGCCATACCCCGCGGCCGGGAATGTCCGATTGCCGGGAGCGGCTGATCCGGCAGGTCTGCTTCCAGCTCGGCGGGGAGCTCGGCGTCAAGGTGCTGCCGGGGCGGGCGCGGCGGGGTGCGCTGGCCGGGCGGCTGTGCGAGGACGGCCGGCTGGACGCGGAGATCCGGATCGAGGGCGCCGCCGGCACCCTCGCCGTCACGGCCGATCTGCGGACCGGCCGGCTGCGGACCTCCACCGAGATCCCGGCCCCCGAGCAGGGCTACCCGCTGAGCTGGGTCAAGCGACTGGTCCGGCAGCTCGCCGAGGCCCCGGCCGATCTGCACGTCGAGACGCTCACGGATGGCGCGGCGGCCGGGCCCCGGGGGCACGCTGGAGAAGCTGCGGCCCGAGCCCGGCGATCTGCTGCCGAAGGACTCCTCGCGGATCACCGGGTTCCGGCTCTCGCTGTCCAAGGGCATGGGAAGCACCCGGGGCAACGCCGAGAGCGGGTTCATCCGGAGCGTCGACGCCGCCGTCGAGCGGTTCCACTCGGGCGTCCTGGTCCACCTCGACCAGCGGCCGGGCCGGCGGGCGTAGCGGGGCGGGTCGGGTCGGGTCGCCGGAGGGCTTGGTCACGGGCCGGGGCGCGTGCGGGAGACCGTACGTGCCCCGGCCCTCGCCGTGTCCGGGGCGCGTGCGGGCGCTCCCGGGCGTGGACACGGGCACGGGGTAGGGGTATGTGATTCGGGTCATTCGGGGTGTTCGGGAACTCGGAGGGGCCAGGGGACGACTGGTGGGGGGTGAGTGGGATGTCGCCGGGTGGCCGGCCGTTGAGTGTGCTGGCGGGGTTCGCCCTGCTGCTGGTGGTGGTGTTCGCCGTGGCCTTCGTGGTGGGGCGCGGGGCCGGGCCGGTGACGCCCGGGCTGACGCCCGGGGGCGGGGGCGGCGGGAAGCCCGGGATGGGCCATGAGATGGGGGCGGGCCGGTGACGTCGGTGACGGAGAGCCCGGGGAGCGCCGGGAACACGCTGGTGAGCACCGACCTGGTGGTCGGCGGGATGACCTGCGCGGCCTGTGTGGGCCGGGTGGAGAAGCGGCTGGCCCGGATCGAGGGCGTCACCGCCGGGGTGAACCTGGCCACCGGCCGGGCGCGGGTGCTGCACCCGGCCGCGGTGGGCGTCGAGGAGCTGGTCGCGGCCGTCGAACGGGCCGGGTACACGGCCACGTTGGCGCCCGACGGCACGGCGGCGGCCGGCCCGGAGGCGGAGGACGCCGGGGAGCGGTGGCGGCTGCTGGTGACGGCCCTGCTGGCGGTGCCGGTGCTGGTGCTGTCGATGGTGCCCTCGCTGCAGTTCCCGGCCTGGCAGTGGGTCTGCTTCGGCCTGGCGCTGCCGGTGGTGAGCTGGGGTTCGGCCGGGTTCCACCGCCGGGCCTGGCAGGGCCTGCGGCACGCGGCGGCGACCATGGACACCCTGGTGAGCCTCGGCGTGGTCGCGTCGTTCGGCTGGTCCGCGTACGCGCTGCTGTTCGGCGGCGCGGGCGAGATCGGCATGCGGATGCCGTTCGCGCTGACCGCGGACGGCGGCGGCGGCGCGCACGTCTACCTGGAGGCGGCCGTCGGGGTGCCGCTGTTCGTGCTGGCCGGGCGGCTGTTGGAGGGGCGGGTGCGGCGGCGCACCGGTTCGGCGCTGCGGGCGCTCGCCGAGCTGGGCGCGAAGGAGGTCTGCGTCCGCGATCCGCGCGACGGCGAGGAGCGGATGCTGCCGATCGAACGGCTGCTGCCGGGGCAGGAGTTCGTGGTCCGGCCCGGCGAGCGGGTGGCCAC
The DNA here is from genome assembly GCF_039527695.1 of Kitasatospora putterlickiae. NCBI lineage: Bacteria > Bacillati > Actinomycetota > Actinomycetes > Kitasatosporales > Streptomycetaceae > Kitasatospora > Kitasatospora putterlickiae. The sequence goes on along the minus strand of NZ_BAAAKJ010000256.1, from coordinate 16,501 downwards.
CGACGGGGTGGTGGTAGAGGGCGGTTCGGCGCTGGACCTGAGCATGCTGACCGGTGAGTCGGTGCCGGTGGAGGTCGGGCCGGGCGACCGGGTCGCGGGCGCCACGGTGAACGTCGGCGGGGCGCTGGTGGTGCGGGCGACGGCGGTCGGCGCGGACACCCAACTCGCCCGGATCACCGGGCTGGTGGCCGATGCCCAGGCCGGCAAGGCGCGGGCGCAGCGGTTGGCGGACACGGTGGCCGGGGTGTTCGTGCCCTGCGTGCTGACGGTGGCGGTCTGCGTGCTGGGCTTCTGGCTGGGCGCGGGCGCCGATCCGCAGGCGGCGGTGACGGCCGCGGTCGCCGTGCTGGTGGTGGCCTGCCCGTGCGCGCTGGGCCTGGCCACGCCGACGGCGCTGCTGGCGGCGACCGGGCGCGGCGCCGAACTGGGCGTGCTGGTGCGCGGTCCCGAGGTGCTGGAGAGCCTGCGCCGGGTCGACACGGTGGTGCTGGACAAGACGGGCACGCTGACCACCGGACGGATGGAGCTCGCGGCGGTGGCCGTGGCCGCCGGCGCGGGGGTGGACGAGGACGGGGTGCTGCGGCTCGCGGGAGCCGTCGAGCACCGCTCGGAGCACCCCATCGGACGGGCCGTGGCGGCGGCCGCCCG
>NZ_BAAAKJ010000256.1:14998-15847 GCF_039527695.1 Kitasatospora putterlickiae | reverse complement strand
CTGCCGGCGGTGGCCGGGTTCACGGCCACCGCCGGGTTCGGGGTGTCCGGCGAGGTCGAGGGCCGCCGGGTGCGGGTGGTCCGCCCGGACGGCGCGGACGGGCCGCTGCCGGAGGAGCTGGCGGGGGCGCTGGCGGAGGCCTCGGCGGCGGGCCGTACGGCGGTGCTGGTGGAGGTGGACGGCCGGCCGGCGGCGGTCCTGGCGGTCGGCGACACGCTGCGCTCGGGCAGTTGGCGCGCGCTGCACCGGCTGCGCGGCATGGGCCTGGAACCGGTGCTGCTGACTGGGGACGGGCCGGGTGCGGCCCGGGCCGTGGCGGCGGAGCTGGGCATCGAGCGGGTGCACGCCTCGGCCTCGCCGGAGCGCAAGGCGGAGGTGGTCGCGGAGCTGAAGGCCGCCGGGCGGACCACGGCGGTGGTCGGCGACGGGGTCAACGACGCCGTCGCGCTGGCCTCGGCGGACCTCGGGGTGGCGCTCGCCTCGGGCAGTGACGCGGCGATCGGGGCGGCCGGGCTGACGCTGGTGCGCGGGGACATCGAGACGGTGGTGGACGCCGTGCGGCTGGCCCGGCGCACCCTGGCCACGATCCGGGTCAACCTGCTCTGGGCGTTCGGGTACAACGTGGTGCTGATCCCGCTGGCGGCGGTGGGGCTGCTGAACCCGATGCTGGCGGCGGTGGCGATGTCGCTGAGTTCGCTGCTGGTGGTGGGCAACAGCCTGCGGCTGCGGACCTGGCGTCCAGGACGGGGCGCCGGGGAGGGCGGCGCGGCGCGGCGGCCCGCCCCGGCACGGCGTCCGGCGGGTGCGGCGTGGTGAGGGAGGCGGCGGTCGAACGGCTGCGGGCCGCCG
>NZ_BAAAKJ010000256.1:14509-14978 GCF_039527695.1 Kitasatospora putterlickiae | reverse complement strand
GTCGGTCCGCCGGTGACGGCCGCCGCGGTGGCGCTCGGGCTGCTCTCGGGGTGGACGGCGATCGGCGGGGCGGGGACGGCGCGCCCGGTGGAGGTGGCACCGGGCTGGCTGCTGCTGCCCACGGCGGGCGGGGCACCGGCCACCGCCGCCTTCTTCACCATCCGCAACCCCGGCGACCTGCCGGACGAACTGACGTCCGCCAGCTGGGAGTTCGGCGGCAAGGTGACGCTGAAACGGCATCTGCACCAGGGCGCCGCGGGCCGGTGGCAGGCGGTCACAGCGCTGCCGGTGCCGGAACGCGGTGAGTTGGTGATGACGCCGGAGGACGCCGACCTGATGATCACCAATCCCCCGCCGCTGAAGGTCGGGCAGTGGGTGGAGTTCACGCTCGGCTTCCGCCACAGCCCGCAACTGCGCGTCAAGGCGGAGGTCCTGCCGCCCGGCGGGCGGCGCGGCGGCGGCTGAGCCG
>NZ_BAAAKJ010000256.1:10733-14497 GCF_039527695.1 Kitasatospora putterlickiae | reverse complement strand
CGCGGGACGCCGGGGCGGCGACTTCGCGCGGGACGCCGGTCGCCATCAGGGGTTCCGTGCGGGGATCGTCGGTGCGGTCCGGTAGTTTGTGCCCAACCCGAGGGGCTCGCGCCCGTCCGTGTCACGTCGTTACGCCGTCAGGTCGTCACGTCGCCGCGCCGTCACGTCGTGCGTACCCGGACGGACGCACGCCCGTACCCGCCGCACCGGCACCCGCCGCCACACCCAGGAGCGCTCCCATCAAGACCGTGATACGCCGGACCGCCCGCACCAGCCTGGTCGCGGCCGCCTGCGGCACCGTTCTCGCCACCGGCCTCGCCGCGTGCGGCACCGTTCAGCAGCTCAGCGCCGCCGACAAGGTGTCCACCGCCTTCGACCGGCTCGGCCAGGGCAAGTCCTTCAGCGCCAAGCTGTCGGTCGAGGCCACCGCCGACCAGATCGAGGCGTTCGGGGCGGCCACCGGCGAGAAGATCGACAAGGAGAGCGCGGCCGCGCTCGCCACCGTCGGCCTGTCCGTCGCGTTCAGCGCGGACAAGCCGCTGAAGGACGTCAAGCCGTCCGAGGGTGCCGCCGGGACGGCCCCGAAGCCCGACGACTCCCTCTCCTCCTCCTTCGCGCTCACCGGCAAGGGCGGCGCGTCGCTGCTCGAACTGCGCCAGGTCGGCGGCCGGACCTTCGCGCGGGCGGACCTCGCCGGCTTCGCGGGCCTCACCGGCGAGGACGCCTCCGAGATCGAGCAGTTCACCGGGAGCCTGCCGGCCGACCTCCAGGGCGCGCTGAAGGGCAAGTGGGTCTCCTTCGACACGAAGGAGCTCACGGACCCTGAGGGCGCGAACGGCGCGGGCGGGACCGGGGCCTCCCCCACCCCGTCGATCGACCCCAAGGTCGAGAGCGACCTGACCGCGTCGCTGAAGGGCATCCTCACCAACGACCTCTCCTTCGAGGACAAGGGGAAGCAGGACGGCAAGGAGCGGATCACCGTCACCGCCCCGGCCCGCAAGCTGGCGGACGACCTGCTGAAGGCCTTCGAGCCGCTCGCCAAGGACGTCCCGAGCCTCGGCAAGCTGCCGAAGACCGCCCCGTCGGACGTGCCGGACCGCAACCTCGCCCTGGACGTCTACCTCGACGGCGGCGCGCTGTCCGCCGTCACCTTCGACCTCGCCCAGCTGGACGAGAAGGCCGGCACCGGTGGCACCCCCCTGCCGCTGCGGATCGCGTTCGGCAAGGACGCCCCGGCGGTCCAGGCGCCCGCCGACGCCACCGCGATCACCTCGGAGAGCGTCGCCGGCCTGCTGGGCGGGTTCGCCGGAGGATTCGCCGGCGGGTTCGCCGGAGACCAGCCGGGCGCCGACGGCGGCTTCGACGGCACCGGCGGCCCGGGCGAGCCGGCCGCGCCGCTCACCGACGCCCAGGTGAAGGAGCTGACCGCCGGCGGCACCGTGAACGAGGAGCAGGTGCGGCTCTACAACAAGCTGGGGATGAGCTACCAGGACATCAAGGACCTCGCCGCCATGGGTTCCTGACCGTGAACCCCCCGCCGCCGGGCGGCCGTCTCCTTCACTGAGGGGGCTGCCCGGTCGGCGGGCGGCCTCGGTCAGGAACGACTGAGGAGTGTCCGTGAAGAAGATCAAGACGGCGTTGGCCGCCGCCGTCCTCGCCGGGGTCGCGATGACCGCGGCGCCCGCCACCGCGGCGGCGGCGCCCGCCGTCCAAGCGGAGCCGATGCACTGCGTCAGCCCGGCCTGGGGCGGGGAGTACCTCTGCGGCGGCGAGTACGGCTCGCCGGGCATCGTCGAGTACGCCTACCGGGACGGCCGCCGCCAGGTGTTCGTCATCGGCACCGACCACGCGGTGTGGACGCGTTCGAGCAGCACGTCCGGCAAGAAGGGCTCCTGGTCGTCCTTGGGCGGCTACCTGACCGGCGGGGTCGGCATCACCGCCTCCGACATGGGCCAGGGCCGGTTCGAGATCGCCGCGCGGGGCACGGACAACCGCCTGTGGGCACGGCGCCACGCCGCGGACGGCAGCTGGAGCGCCTGGGCGCGGATCTCCTAGCGGACGAACCGGTCCGCCGGACGGATGCGGGGGGCCCTCTCCGCATCCGCCCGGCGGACCTTCCTCGTCACGCCGTCGGCAGGTCGAGGACGTCCTCCAGCGGCCGGCGCGGGGTGGCCGCACCGGGCGGGCCGTAGCCCACCCGCAGCACCAGTTGGACGTGGCCGGGCCCCTCGGCGGGGTCACGCAGGCGCCAGCGCAGGTCGGGCCATTCGACCGCCTGGTGCCACACCGTCAGCCGCAACCCGTGCGCGGTGAGCAGCAACCAGACCCGCTCCAGCGCCTGACCGGTGCGGATCCAGTCCACGGGGCCGTCCCCGGCGGTCGCGAGCGTGCACAGCTGCGGCAGCGCCTCGAAGCGCTGGGACGGCTGCGGCGGCCCCTCGTGATGCGGCGGGCGCCCGGCGAACTCGCGCATCGGCACCCGGGCGTCGTGGTCCTGCGGGCCGAGCACCGCGTACGGCAGGCCGTCCCCCTTGTCCCCACCGGCGTCCCCACCGGCGTCCCCGCCGGTGTTCGGCCGCAGCCAGGAGCGGGTCTCGGCCTGCCGGGCCGGGTCGTGCGCGATCCGGTCCTCGGCCTCGGCGGTGACCTCCAGCACCCGCCGCACCCCGGCCTCCTCCAGCACCGCCAGCGCCACGCCCTCCTCCCGCGCTGCCGCGATCAGCTCGGCGGCGACCGCCTCGGGGACGTCCCGGTTGGTGAACGGCTGGCGGCTGGAGTGGCGCGCGGCGATCGCCGGGTAGAGGTCCGGCCCGAACGGCCCGTCCGCCGCGTCGTCGGCGGGGCCGGAGAGGTCGAGGACGGCCAGCAGGTGCGGGTCCGCCGGGTCCGGCAGCAGCCGGACGGTGGCCTCCCGGCCCAGGTGGGAGGCGGCGACCCGGAGGTTGAACAGGGCGGCGCCCGCGGCGATGTGCAGCGCGGCCCCGCTGGCGTCCGCGAGCGGGACGGACCGGTCCGGATCGGCGAGCACCTCGACGCCGCCCCCGTCCGGAGTGGGGCGGAACCGCCACGGCTGGCTGTTGTGCAGCGAGGGCGCCGCGCCGCCGGCGGCGGCGAGCAGCCGCAGGTCGGCCGGAGTGAGGGCTGACTGGGTCATGATGATCCTCTCCTTGCCTCGACGCTCCGGAGCCGGTCGCCACGGCCGGCACGACCACGAGTCCCGGTACTCCCGAGCGTGCGCCGCACCGTCCGACGACGACAGGGTCCAACGACCCGGATGCCCCCGACCACCGGCCCGAACGGGGACGCACGCGCCTTCCCGGGTCAGTCGTGCGGGACGACCGCCACCGGGGCCTGGGCGTGGTGGAGGACCGCGTGGGCGATGCGGCCGAGGCGGGGGCCGAGGTCGTGGGGGCGGCGACGGCGGCCGACGACGACCAGTGCGGCGCCGGCGGAGTCCTCGACGAGGGTGCGGGCGGCGCCGAGGCGGGCCTCTTCGACGACCTCGGTGCCCGGGTGGCGTTCGCGGTGGGCGGCGAGGGCGGCGGCGAGGGCCTTCTCCTCCGCCACCTGGAGCTGGGCCATCTCGGCGCCGGACGGCAGGAAGCCGACAACGGCGAAGGCGGGCGGCAGGTCCCAGCCGTGGATGGCGCGGACCCGGGCGCCGCGCAGCCGCGCCTCGTGGAAGGCGAAGTCGAGCACCGTGTCGTCGGGCGCGGCGGCGTCCACGCCGACCACCACCTCGGCCGGCACCGCCGCCGGGATCG
>NZ_BAAAKJ010000256.1:5240-10728 GCF_039527695.1 Kitasatospora putterlickiae | reverse complement strand
GCCGCCGGCTCCCCGGTCGGCTCCGTCGGCCGGACGACCACCACGGGCACGGACGCGCGGCCGGCGACCGCCATGCTCACCGAGCCAAGCAGCAGCCCGGTGAAGCCGCCCAGGCCGCGCGAGCCGAGGACCAGCAGGGCGGCGTCCTGGGCGGCGGCGACCATGCCGTCCACGGCCGCGTCCAGCACCACGTCGGTGTGGACGGTCAGGTCGGGGTAGCGGGTCTGGACGTCCTCGGCGGCCGCCGCCAGCATCCGCTGGGCGGCGACCGGCCGGTCCTCGGGGTCGGCGAAGGAGGCGCGGCCGTCGGTGAGCCACGGCCAGGCATGCAGCAGCCGCAGCGGGGCCCCGCGCCGCAGCGCCTCCTCGGCGGCCCAGTGGGCGGCGGCGGTGCTCTCGGGCGATCCGTCGACTCCGGCCAGGACTGCGGGCGTCATGGGTGGTTCCTTCCGCTGCGGGCCCGCCGGGTCGGGGCGGGTCTTCGGGGTGGCTGCCGGTTCGGGCGGCCGGGTGCGCTGACGCGCCGTCGGCCCCTGGTCACCACCCTGGCGCCGGCCGTTCGCGCCCGCCAGAGGCCTCAGGGCCCTTGGGCCAGGGCCGTAGGTCCCGCGACCCACCCGCGACCCACCCGTGGCCCGCCCGCGGCCCGTCCCTGCGGATGGCGCAAACAGCGCACAACCGGAGCGCGGGTGGCCGATTGCACTCGGTCCGGCGCGCCCATGACCGACCCCGGCGTTCCGCGCACGTGCCTGCGGCACTAACGTGAATCCGACAATCCGACCGGTCGGCCGACCGAGTACGGACCCGGACCAGCAGCACGGAAACACGAGGAGGACGCCGGTGGGCGGCGCGGAGGACACGCGAGCGGGCACCGGCGGAGACCAGCGCGGGCGGACGGACGACGCCCCGCCACCCGGCTGCCCGGCACACGCGGGAACGTCGCACGCGGGAACGTCGCACGCGGGAGCGGCAGACCCGGGAACGGCGCACGCGAAGACGGCGGAGCCCGCGCCGGCCCGCCCCACGGTCGCGCCCAGGACCCCGCCCCCGTCCGCCGCCCCCGGCGGCCCGCGGATCCCGCAGCTGCGCCTGGACGAGCTGCTGGAGGAGCTCCAGTGGCGGATCGACGCCGCGCGCGGCACCCGGGACCGGGTGCACAGCCTGCTGGAGGCGGTGCTCGCGGTCGGCCGCGAGCTGGACCTCTCCCAGGCGCTGCACCGCATCGTCGAGGCCGCCGCCGACCTGGTCGACGCCCGCTACGCCGCGCTCGGCGTGATCGGCGCGGACGGCTACACGCTCTCGCAGTTCCTGACCGTCGGCCTCACCCAGGAGGAGATCGACGAGATCGGCCCGCCGCCGACCGGCCGCGGCATCCTCGGCGAGCTGATCCGCGACCCGCAGCCGCTGCGCTGCCCGGTGCTCTCCGAGCACCCGGCCTCGGTGGGCTTCCCGGCGAACCACCCGCCGATGCACACCTTCCTCGGGGTGCCGGTGCGGGTGCGCGGCGAGGTGTTCGGCAACCTCTACCTGACCGACAAGCGCGGCGGCCTGGACTTCGACGCGGACGACGAGGCGGTCATCTCGACGCTGGCGGTGGCCGCCGGGGTCGCGATCGACAACGCCCGGCTGTACGAGGAGGCGCAGCGCCAGCAGCGGTGGCTGCGGGCGAGCGCCGAGATCACCCGCAGCCTGCTCTCGGGCGCACCCCGGCTGGAGGTCGTGGAGCTGATCGCGCGCCGGGCCCGGGAGATCGCGGGCGCCGAGCTGGCCGACGTGTCGGTGGCGCTGGCCGACCCGGGCGAGCGGGCGGCCGAGCTGACCGTGGAGGTGGCGCTCGGCGGGCGCTCGGAGGTACGGCTCGGGGTGACGGTACCGGTGGACGGCACGCTGTCCGGCGCCGCGTACGCCTCGGGCTCGCCGGCGATCACCGACGAGTTGGAGCAGGACGACCGCTTCCCGGCCGGGCCGCCCGGGCGGTTCACGGGGCTGGGGCCGGCCGTGGCGGTGCCGCTGGGCACCGGCGAGGGCTTCGGGCGCGGTGTGCTGCTGCTGGCCCGGGAGAGCGGGCGCCCGCCGTTCACGGCCGAGGAGACGGGCCCGCTGCTGGGCTTCGCCGACCAGGCCGCGCTCGCCCTGGAGCTGGCCGAACGGCGGCGGGACGCCGAGCAGTTGACCCTCCTGGAGGACCGCGACCGGATCGCCCGGGACCTGCACGACCTGGCCATCCAGCGGCTGTTCGCGACCGGGATGACGCTGCAGAGCGCGGGCCGGCTGATCGAGAGCCCGAGCGCGGCCGACCGGGTGAGCCGGGCGGTCGCGGACCTGGACGAGACCATCAAGATCATCCGCTCGACCATCTTCGGGCTGCGCGCCCACAGCGAGCCGGACCGGGGGCTGCGGGCCCGCGCCACCCGCGCCGTCGGCGAGGCGCAGGCCACCCTCGGCTTCGCGCCGCGCCTCAGCATGGAGGGCCTGCTGGACACCGACGTGCCGCAGGAGCTGGCCGAGCACGTGATGGCCGTGCTCGGCGAGGCGCTCAGCAACGCCGCCCGGCACGCCCGCGCGAGCCGGGTCGAGGTGGCCCTGCGCGCGGCCGGCGGGACGGTGACGCTCACCGTGGCCGACGACGGTGTGGGCGTCCCCTCCGGCGGCCGCCGCAGCGGACTGCGCAACCTCGCCGAACGCGCCGAACGGGCGGGCGGTACCTTCGAGTTGCTCCCGGCCGACGGCGGCGGCACCCGCCTGGTCTGGCAGGCTCCGCTGGGCGTGTGACCGCGCGCCCGCGGGGCGTGGGCCTCAGAACGGGTCGGGCGTCAGGTGGCGGCCGACCACCAGCTCGGGGGCGATGCGGATCTGCGCACGATCGTCGCGGGCCGTGGTCGACGTCGGCGTCGGCGTCGGTGGGCGGACCTCGGCGCGGCCGAGGACGGTGACGCACCAGCCGGTGCCGTCGGCGTCGTCGACCTCGTCGGCCTCGAAGGCGATCACCGCGCCGTCGACGGCGCGCGCCAGCTCCGAGCCGGCCGCCGTGGAGAGCAGGACGCCACCGAGCGCGTCCAGTCGGAAGCGGACCGGGAGGACGGCGGGCAGGGCGCCGACGGTGTAGACCACACGGCCCACTCCGGTGCGGCCCAGCAACTCCAGTGCCCGGGTCTCGTCGAGTTCCCGCGTGTGGCGGGTCTGCGGCCGGACCCGTGGCTCGACCTGCACGGACGCGGCTTCAGGATCGGCGTTCATGGCACCGATCGTCGCCCGCCGGGGCGGGACGGGGCGAGGGCCGATGGTCCCGCCGAGGGTCCCCCCCGGCCTACGGCGAACGTCCCTGGCGTGAACGGGGACGGAAGGGCCCGGGCGCGGACGCAAGGGGGCGGGCGGCAGCGGACGGCGAGCGGCCCCGGCCACCACAGGCGGGCGGGCGACCGGGGCCGGATCAGGGGGTGGCGCCGTCAGCCGCGCGGGCCGTGGCCGAGTCCGCGCGGGTGGTGCGCCGACCGGTCGGCGGCGGCCGACTGGCGCAGCTCGGTGGCGATCAGCGCCGCCTGCACCCGCCGCTCGACGCCGAGCTTGGCGAGCAGCCGGGAGACGTGGTTCTTGACCGTCTTCTCGGCGAGGAAGAGCCGTTCGCCGATCTGCCGGTTGGTCAGCCCCTCGCCGATCAGCGCCAGCACCTCCTGCTCGCGCGCGGTCAGCTCCGGACCGCCGGCGGTCGGCTGCGCGGGCTCGGCCTCGCTGCGCAGCCGGTTGAGCAGGCGGGTGGCGGCGCCCGGGTCGAGCATCGAGCGGCCGGAGGCGACCGTCCGCACGGCGGTGATCAGGTCGGTGCCGCTGATCTGCTTGAGCACGTAGCCGGCGGCACCCGCCATCACGGCGTCGAGCAGCGCCTCCTCGTCGTCGAAGGAGGTGAGCATCAGGCAGGCGAGATCGGGCATCCGGGAGCGCAGTTCGCGGCAGACGGCCACGCCGTCGCCGTCGCCGAGGCGCACGTCCAGGACGGCGACGTCCGGGCGCAGCGCGGGGATGCGGACCAGCGCCTGCTCGGCGGTGCCGGCCTCGCCGACCACCTCCAGGTCCGGCTCGCCGTCCAGCAGGTCGTGCACACCGCGACGGACCACCTCGTGGTCGTCCAGCAGGAACACCCTGACCGGTGCCGGCGTCTCGGTCCCGGTCGTCTCGCTCGCCATGTCGGGGCTCCACCCTCTCCGTGCCCGGCACACCACACACCGGGTCCACCGCATCATGCCCCACCACCCGGGTCCCGCCCAGGGCCGAACGGCCCCATTTCCGGGCCGGTTCCGCGCCGGACCGGTCCGGATCCGCGCGGGTGCGGGCGGGTGCGGGCGGCCCGGGCGCGGCGGCGGCTACTCCTGCGGGTTCGCCACGAGGGAGGAGAGCACCCGTTCGACCGCGCCGAAGGCCACCGCGCTGTCGAGCGGGTTGGAGTAGGTGCGCGACCAGGTGATCAGCCCGCCGCGCACCCGCGCGAACACCACCATGTCGAGGCTGAAGCGCTTGCCGGTGGCCAGTACCTCGCCGTGCAGCCGGTACTCGGCGACGGCCAGCTCGGGGTCGTCGGTGCCGTGCACGCCGACCCGGTCCACGGCGTCGAAGCGCTGCATCGCCGCGCCGCGCCGCAGGTGCTCGACGAAGGCCTCGCGGCCGGGCCGCTGCGGGGGGACGCCGGGCAGCAGGTAGGGCAGTTCGAAGACGGCGTCGGTGGTGACCAGGTCGGCCACCGCCTCGTCGGGGCCCTCGCCCATGAGCTGGACGAACTGCCGGAGCACTTCGCTCGGCGCGGCGGTGGCGGTCATCGGACGCTCCTCTCGACGGGCCGGGGCGGCGCCCCGGTCGCCTGATTGATATCCGGACCGGCCACGACTCGGCAAGTGTGTACGTGAGTTGATGGCCAGTCAGGCGCGTTGCCGATGGCGGGCGTCGCCGAGTCCGATGAGCAGGAAGGCGGTGGAGACCGCGACCGCGCTGCCCACGGCGGCGGCCAGTCGCGGGGCGAGCGGTCCGCCGCCGGCGAGCAGGATGGAGGCGGCGCCGAGCGAGGCGACCGCCAGGCCGACGAGCAGCCAGCCGAGCAGGACCCGGGGCGAGGGGCGGGCCAGCAGCGGCGCGAGGCCCGGGTCGATCAGTGCCCAGCGCACGGCCTCCTCACGCTGTTCGGCGCGGCGCTGGAGGAGGGCCCGGACCCGCAGCAGGACGCCGGCGACCAGACCGGCGAGCGCGATCTCGACGGCGGGCTGCCAGGCGGGGACGGCCAGCAGCAGGCCGCCGGCCATGGCCAGGAAGGCCCACCAGGTCACGCAGGCGGCCGCGGCGGTGCGGGACGAGCGGGGTCGGTCCTCGCCGGCCTGGAGGTCGGCGATGGCGGGCAGGTACCAGACGCAGCCGGACGCGGTGATCGCGGCGGTGCCGATGGCCAGGACGATGTGGGACATGGTGCCGTGCACTCCTCAAGCCTCGGGCGGTTCGGTGAGGGGGG